>JAUXCD010000172.1 GCA_030619085.1 Candidatus Zixiibacteriota bacterium | reverse complement strand
TTTTTAATTGCCTCCGGGCCAGTTGCCGTCTAATTTCTCGTATGACCGATTATGATGATCTGATCAAGCAACTGGCTAAGCTGGGGACCGAACAGGTGAACGCCGATACGGTCGATATCGACCGCCTTTCCGCTGAAGAGATTGCCCGGAAAATCAACGCCGAAGATCACAAGGTAGCCGAGGTTGTCCGGGCGGCGTTGCCATCGATTGCCAAAGCGGCAGAGATGTTCGCCGATACTCTGAGGAAAGGCGGGAGAGTGTTTTATGTCGGCGCCGGGACCTCCGGACGGCTCGGTGTGCTTGATGCCGCCGAGTGCCCGCCCACGTTCGGCACCGATCCCGCTCAGATTGTCGGAGTGATATCCGGTGGTTACGACACGCTGGTTCTTTCCCAGGAAGGGGTCGAGGATCGTCACGAGGCGGCTGTCAGTGACCTAAAGAGTCATCAGCTCGACAAGAAAGATTTTGTAATCGGCATCGCAGCCTCCCGGCGCACGCCCTACACATTGGCAGGACTTCAGTACGCCCAGTCGGTGGGCGCTTGCACGGCCTATATTATTTGCAATCGCCCCGACGAGGAATGTGCCTCGGACGCGGTAATAAAGAAACTGGATGTGTTGATTCCTTTGCCGGTCGGTCCCGAAGTGATAACCGGCTCAACCCGAATGAAATCCGGCAGCGCCCAGAAAATGACGCTCAATGCAATTTCCACGACCGCCATGGTGCTTCTGGGCAAGACCTATGGCAACCTCATGGTCGACCTTCAGGCCCGCTCTGAGAAGCTCGACGCCCGTTCCCGCAAGATTCTCATGGATCTGTTCGAAATGAACATCGATGAGGCCGAATCACTCTTGAAAGCATCAGGCGGCTCCGTTAAAATCGCCATAGTTATGCGCAAATTCGACTGTACCCGCGAGGATGCCCAGCGGCAGCTGAGAGCCGCCGGAGGCTTCGTTTCACGTATTACCGAGGCTTGAAGCCGCAGCCGAGTGTACCGGTCTGTTCACATTCTGACAACTGTACCAAATCGTACGCCCCCCGTCGGCCCGAAGCGCCGACCTCGATCCCCTAAGTAATGTCCAAACAAGCACTTACTTCGCATCGCGAAATCCGGCACGCCGGTTGATACGCATTGTAGTGAAACCACAAGGGCAGTAAACAAAAATAAAATGAGGCAAGGTTATGTTGAAGAATCTTGTGCTGATAAGTATGGCTCTGGGCTTGTTGGGACTGATGGCCGGCTGTTCGGATAACGCCACCGGTACCGAGGACAATACATCCACTCTCAACCTGGAATCTGAGTTTGGCGGCTATACCGCCACGTCCGAGGTGCTGGCGAATGCGGACCTGATCAACGAGGAAGAAGGTACGCAGGAGTTTGATGATCCAATGTTGTCGCTGAGTTCGGTGGACTTGCTCATGAGCGATGTCGAGGCGGGTTACTATCATTTCAGAGCCGTGTGGGGACAGCTCTGCTATGACTCCACCTTCACCACCCCTACCGACTGGACCGGTTCTTTGACTATCTCCAGCGGGGTCGAAGTGTTGCGGAGAGTCATCCGCTTTGAACCGCGGCAGGATTACATTCTTGAGAGAACCGATCCCAAACTGATTGAGTGGGTGTCGATTACGACCGTGCATAACGACGGCATTTCGGTAGATATTCTCATCCCACCCATCCGACCCCGAATTGATACCACCTTCATTGACGAAGTTGACTCACTGGGAAATACATCCCAGGTGATGGTGATCGATACCATTCTCCCCGAGCTGGAGCCGGTAAAGGTGTCATTTGAAACCGGACCTTACAGTCGCACCTTTTCGCTTTCGGATCTGGAGAATCTGGACACAATCGTCACGCTGGATGATTCCAACTCGGTTGCTTTCCAGGCCATCAAAACGGAGCGGATTCCCTGCCCGCGCGGATTCCTGTCAGGTCATTGGGGCGTCAATGAAGAAGGCGAACAGGTGTTCAGGGGCAAGTGGATGTCGCGTCACGGGTTTATTGAGGGCTATCTGAAGGGGCACTATGGTGAAAACGATGCTGGAGAAAAAGTGTTCTTCGGCAAATGGGTCTCCAAGTCGGGACGGTTTGAAGGGTTCCTGAAAGGCAAATATGGTTTGCACCCGAACTACCACGCCGACCCGATGGCGTTTCATCGAGCCGGAGGTTGGTTTTCCGGCCACGTATTCTCAGTGACCAGGGTTGAAATCGGGAGACTGAAAGGGAAGTTCATACTTGGTTTCGACGACAATCCCGGATACTTCCAGGGACACTGGAAGCTGTATTGCTATAACCCGGAATCAAAAAGTGATGGTGATGGGAACAACGGTAGCACCGCCGGTTACTAGGGCAAGTAACAGGTACCAAGTTACTCCTCTTTTCACGTGCTGAAATAGACAGTACGTGAAGATGCACGGATGGGCTGTACGCTGGAAGAAAGCGTGCAGCCCGATAATTCGTATAAGATGTATCAGATGCAAATGAGTTTCATCTATTAGCGAAAAGTCTGGCAGGGATGACGGAAATATCTCAGTTTTTCAGCAAATATCTCGATATATGTTGAACAAAGGGGTTGACTATTTTGTTTAAATAGGTAGATTAAGTGACCCACAAAACCCCCCTCTGTCTCATCCTTGAGACAGCCCTGCGTTGGGCAGGATTAGAGATAATCCTGCCCGTTTTATATTAATCAATCAGTGATTTCAAGCTCGGTTTTGAGCGCGGTAATCATCGAATCCAGTTCCAACTGGCCCTCTGTTGCTGCTCGGAGATCGGTCAGCAGGTTGTAGGCTTCTCTCTTTTTGGCCGTATTATCCTGTGATGAAAGACAACTGGCCAGATTGAGCTTAACGTACATATTGGCAGTATCCTTGGCCAGCAGGGTGCGGAATATCTCCTCGGCCTGCTGATGCTTACCGGAGAAAGACATAATTGTGGCCTGATTGCCCAACAGCACATCGGTAGGACCAAACCGGTCAATAGCACTGTCGATGACATTGGCTGCATCTTCTACCAAATTAAGAGCTGCCGCCGTGTTGGCCACCTGCAGGTAGCGGTCAACATTATCCGGTTCACGCTCCAGTAGTTTACGGTAGTAGTAATGAGCGTTTCTGGTCTTACCACTCTGACGGTTGAACTCAGCCAGATCATTCCAGTATTTCTCAGGCGGCTCGCCGAGATCTATAAGGGTTCGGGCTGCGGCGATACTGTTTTTCCAATCTCCGACAAGAGGAGCTACCTGGAATATGGCAATATTGATTTCTCTTTCATCCGGGTAGAGGAGATCAACCTTTTTCAGGTAGAATAGCGCCGAGTCGTACATGTAATCCCGGTTGTAGCACAGGCCCATGTAATACAGAAGATCGTGGTCGGAGGGACTGATCTTGAGGCCCTCAATTAATTTCGCTCTGGCGCCCCGGTAGTCGCCTGACAGGAAGAGATCCTGTCCCGCCCTGACTATCTCAGCAACATCGCCCGACTTCTGGCCGCAGCCCAGGAACGTGGAAACCAGAAACAGAATTATCAGCAATCTTTTCATCAAGTATTGTCCTCCGATGGAATGTTCAATTCTATAATAACCTCAATACGGATTAAATTCAAGGCTGATAAAACGCCGGGTCAAAATCCGGCGATGGTCACCGCCAACTGATTTATTATACTCTTCACCGTTATGTGAGTTGACAAACAGTCTTTACGGCATGAAATTGGGGCATGTCAGATAATGCCAACAACGATATAACCACTCAGCTTGTCGCGCTTTGCAAGTATGTCGGTGTGACTCCGCGCCTGTTTGAAGCCCTTCTGCATCATTTCGGCAACCTGGAGCGAATAATCCGCGCCGATTCAGGTGCCTTGATGGCTATCGAGCAGATGTCGGCCAATATCGCCAACAAGATTACTCGGACCAAAAGCCACTTCAAGGCGTCGGTGGAATTCCTCGCGGAAATGAAAAAACGTGAAATCACCGTCACCACACGCTTTGACTCAGACTACCCGCAACTGCTGTTTGAGTTGAATGACCCACCGCCGATTATTTATTGTCGTGGACGGTTGCCCCAAAGCGACAAAAAGACCGTGGCTCTGGTAGGTGCGGATAAGGCAACCAATAAGGGTATGGAACTGACCACCAAGCTGGCAGCAACTTTCGCGAAGGCCGGCGTTCAGGTGGTATCCTCTCTCGATAAGGGCATTTCCGCGGCGGCCCACCTGGGCACCAGGGTGGAAAAGGGCGTATCGTATGCCGTCCTCGACAGCGGTTTCGACGAGCTAAAATCCGAAGAACAGACGCGCCTGGCTATCGATATCACCAACGAGGGAGGTCTGGTGTCGGAATATCCTCCGGCGACAGCGCCATCGCCGGATAACTACAAAGCTCTCAACCGCATAATCATCGGGCTTTCGCAGGCGGTGGTGGTGACCGAAGTTTATAAGGATTCTAAGCACACGCTTGATTTGCTGAAATGCTGCAACCAGGTAGGCAAACTCTCGTTCGTGATCATCGATCCGCGCCACGGTGCCCTGACCGATGAAGCGAGTCTCAACCAGGCTGTCTCGCAAGGTGCGCTGCCTATGGTCGGGCTTGACAAGATTGACGATATCATTGCGACGTTGGTTTGATATTCGTACATGGATGATTCCTTTTTCACAATTGAGAAACAATCGACCGCCGAGACGAAAGTAAAGGGGTCGAGATTCATCGCGCGGACCAGAATCGTCTACGGCGTGGATGAAGCTGCGGCCTGTCTGGAAGAGATTCGTAAGCAGGAGCACGCCGCCACCCACAACTGTTTTGCCTACCAGGTCGGGTTCGGTGACGATTTGAGTTTTAAGTATTCCGATGATGGTGAACCATCGGGCACGGCCGGCCGACCCATCTACGATATAATCGGCGGACGGGAGTTGTCCAACCTGCTGGTCGTGGTGACCCGGTATTTTGGAGGGACCAAATTGGGCACCGGGGGGCTGGTTAAGGCCTACAGTGAGGCAGCTGCCCTGGCGGTGGAGATGTCCGGGAAGAAAATCAACTACCTGACAGATACGCTGGAAGTGGAGATAGATTTTCATTTCTACAATCAACTCATCAGCGCGGTGCATCAGTGCGAAGCAAGACAGACGGCAGCCGATTTTACAGACCATGTTGTGGTGGATATCGAGGTACGTCAGAGCCGGACAGAGCGTCTGGTGGAGGCAATAGTGGAACTGAGCGGAGGATCGGCAAAAATTGAAAAGAAGTAACACCACCTTTGCGATTGACTGCCTCGGCATGGGGATTATCCCGTTCGACCTGCTCTACACCGTGGATCACTACCCTGACGCGGAGATGAAGATCGATGCCACCGGTCTGGCCATGCAGGGTGGCGGACCGGTTCCCAATGTGATGATCGGCCTGGCGCGCATGGGTTTCAAAACGGCGCTCATTGCCACCGTGGGGGATGACCCCATTGGGAAACTCGGCATTGACGAGGTAAGAAGAGAGAAAGTCAACTGCCGATATATGATCATCAAGAAACAGCCCTCGGCCGTCGCCACCGGATGGGTGGAGCAGGGCAGCGGTCGGCGGACGATGGTGCTCGGCCGCGAGATTTTCGTTAGGCCGTCGGATTTGACATTGTCGAAATACCCTGTGCCGCGCATTCTGCATCTTGATGGGCGCGATATGGAAGCCACCATGAAGCTGGCCATATGGGGCAAGAGAAACGGCGCGATCGTGTCATTCGATATCGGCTCGATGCGCAACGATGTTTCGGCGGTGTTCAAATACGTGGATCATCTCGTCGTGGCCGATGGCTACGCCTTTCCGTTCACCAAAACCCATACGGCCAAGGACGCCATTGAGAAACTTCGCTCCTTGTGCAGGGGAAGTATTGTCGTTACCGAGGGAATCAAAGGATCGACCGGTCTGGAGGATGGCCGCTACGACTACCAAGTCGCGTACCGCGTGAAGGCAGTTGACACTACCGGGGCGGGGGATGCCTTCCACACCGGCTATCTGTACGGTTTGCTCAAGGGGTATGTCATGGCCGAACGGTTGAAACTGGGCGCGGCTACTGCGGCGCTGAAATGTCTCCATCCGGG
>JAUXCD010000220.1 GCA_030619085.1 Candidatus Zixiibacteriota bacterium | reverse complement strand
TCGGCGCTATCTTCGACGGTGGTCAGTTCGTAGGTGTAGTCTTCAAACAGCGAGAATTCCTTGACCAGGTCGTCATTGGTGAAGTCCGACCCCATCCAGGAACTCATCATCATCGACGGTGGAATCTTGATGACCTTGTTGGTTTTGGGCAGGAAGTTCCACATTTCGTTCTCGATACGCAATGTGGCCACGCCTTTTTCTTTTCGGGGGGCGGTTAACCGAAGAAAGGTTTTGTCCATCCCCTCACTCCAGGCGAGCCCGGCCAGTGTCCGTTGCCAGTGCGGTGTCTGAATCTCCATCTCGAATTCGCTGTAGGATGATTCCGCACGGTACAATTCGTCGATCTCCTTGACAATGGCCCGTACATCCGTCTCACCGGTTGCCTGCGCTGAGATTATTGCCGGCGCCGACAACGACGCCGTTAGAAGTATCAGACAAAATATCCTTGTATAACTCATGATAATATCCCGTTTAAGAAAGTTTGGCTGATTTCGTCCGGCAGTGATTTGTCGCTGAGATTCGTCACGCCCATAGCCGCCTGAAAGGTGAGACCGTCAAGCAGGGCCAGCAACTGACTGGCGGCAAGGCGGGCGTTCACCGGTCGGAAAATCTTGCGCTCTATGCCATCGGTGATCATCGCCTCGACTTCGGCAATAAGCCCGCGATAGGCATCATCCATCCCGTCCAGTAGCGGCCGGCCGTTACGGCGGGGAAGCCCGGCCGCGTATAAATCGAACACGATATCGAGACGCTCTTTCTGGTCGCGGAAGAAGTCGAAACTGAGCTTGATAAACTGCCTGATTTTGTCCGCCGGGTCGTCCGGCCGGGTCTGAACTTGCTCGGCATGAGCCTGGTAGTCTTCGAAAAACTGATGGAAGCAACTGATAATCAGGTCATCTTTGCTGGGGAAATACTCATAGAGAGTTCCTTTGCCAACTCCGGCCTCGACCGCGATATCGATCATTCTGAAATTATGTATTCCCTGGGCGGCGAACACCTTCATGGCTGCGTGCAGGATTTCAGCTCGTTTCTTGTCTCGGTCGACTATTTTAGGACTCACGCATTACCTCGGACTTGTTTAATACTGACCAGTCGGTCATTAATACGCATTATTTTGGTCAGTGTTCAAGGTTTTTTTTATCTTTTTTGCCGGTTACGGAATTGAGTTAGTCTGGCGGGGAGGAGGCCGGTGTGGCAAAAACAGCGCGGTCGGTTGACCGTCGGGCGGACATCAGTTATAATGGTTAGGAATATCCCGATTATTGGCAGGAATAGCATCTGACACAGGAGGCAATATATGCTGCAGCACCCGCGGATGCCGTCGGAAGTGCTGATACAACTTCATCTCAACGGCCGGTTTTTCTCGCGAATTCTGTGCAGCCCGGTTGATGTCAGGCAGTTGGTTGTCGGCTGGTTGTTCACTCATCGCCTGATCGAAAACACCGATGAGATTCACGCGCTGGGCGTGTGCGAAGACCTTAATGATGTCAGGGTGGAGTTGGCCGATGTTTGTCTGCAGCGGCTTGACGATTACCGACCGGTAACGACTTCCGGGTGCTCCGGCGGGGAAGTGGCATCGCAGGACTACCTCGGCCAGATCCGCAAAGTAATATCGTCGGCGTGCGTGGATATGTCAGTAATCCCGGAGTTTATGTCGGCGATGTTTACGCGGTTAAGGGAGGCCTGCCCATCCGGCGGTATGCACTGCGCGTCTTTGATTCCTATTGACAATCACAGTGAGATGCTGACCGGGTGCGATATCGGACGGCACAATGCCGTAGACAAGGTGATCGGTGCGGCCCTGCTGGGTGGCGTGGATTTTGGATCATCTTTGTTGGCCACCAGCGGCCGCATCTCATCGGATATGGTCCTCAAGGCGGCCCGTGCCGGCGTGCCGGTGGTTCTGTCGCCGCGTTCGGTAACGACTATGGCCGCAGACCTGGCCGACCGGGCGGATATCGCCATTGTCGGTCGTCTGTCCAAACCGGATCGACTGATCCTCGGTAACAAAAAACGTATCACCGGAGTATGAAACTGTGCCGAGAGTCTTGACTGTTGTCGGCTGTAAGAATGCCGGTAAGACGCGCTTGATAGAGTTGTTGGTGCCGGTATTGCAGAGTCAGAAACTGGCCGTGGGTACGCTCAAACACACCGAGCACGACGGCTTCAACTGGGATGTGAAAGGGAAAGACACTTATCGGCATTTCGAGGCCGGTAGCGATATCACCGGCATTTTCGGCACCAACACCTATGCTTTCAACGTCAACACCGAGAGCGTCGGCCGCATTCAACTGGCCCGCCTGGTCGGGCTGTTCTACCGGGATATGGACCTGGTGCTGATAGAGGGATTGAAAACCGCCCCGGGACTGAAGATTGAAATCTTCCGAGAGGGGTTCACCGACCGCAAGCTGGCGGCGGTGGAAGATATTCTGGCCACCTACGGTGACAACATCCACAAGTACGAGCAACCGCATTACGGTTTTGGGCAGGAGACCCAGCTTGGCGAGCACATTGTAGCCAATCTCAACCGTCTGTGGGAGGCGCCGGCGGAGTGAGCGAAAGACTCTATGCCAGTGCCGATTGTGCGGCCGTTATATTCGCCGGGGGGAGAAGCCGACGGTTCGGTGAGGATAAGGCGTTTTTCGAGATTAACGGGACGCCGATGATCAAACTCGTGGCCAATGTCCTTCACAATCATTTTGAGGCCGTGCTGGTGGCGGGAGGGGATCCTGACCGCATGGCAGCGCTCAATCTGACCTGCTATCCGGACCCGGTGCCGGACAAAGGGGCACTGGGTGGGATCTACAACGCGCTGGTGCACTCCGATGCTGCTTCGGTATTCTGCTGCGGTTGCGACATGCCGCTGATAAAGGGTGAGGTGATTCAGACAATAATTCAGAACGCAGTTGACGAGGATATCCTGCTGCCGATGATTGGCGATGTTCACCAGCCGTTGCACGCTGTTTACAGGCGGTCGCTGTTTGGCAGTATTGAACGACTGGTTCACAGTGACGATGTCTACCTGCCACAATTGATCAAGCAGGCGCAAACGCGCCTGCTTGATGATTCGGTTTTCTCCGGGATCGCGGATTATCAGATGTCGTTTGTGAGCTTCAATGACAAAGCCGCTATCTCAGAGTACGGAGACTACCTGAAGGACCATCAATAACCCTTCTCCAGCCCAATCATAATCGTGCGACCGGGCATGGGGTAGTATCTTTCCTCCTCGTAGTCCTCATCGAAGACATTTCTCACATTCACAAAAGCCTCGAACATGTCCTGCACCCGATAGGTGACCTTCAGGTGGGCCAGGTAATAATCCGGCATCGGCTCCAGGTCCGCATCCACCCGGTTGACAAGGTACTGTCCGCTGTGATTGATGGTCAGTCCGAAGTCCGTGAAGTAAGCAACGGTGTAATCGGTCTTGTGATAAGGGATATGGTAGCGGCGTTCATCGGTGTCTTTCTCGCAGGCGTCGGTGTATGCGTGGTCCAGCCCGAGCCGAAGTTTTGCTTGATAAGAATAACTAACACCGGTCTCGATGCCGTTGATAACGACTTGGTCAAGATTTTGGTAAAGTGAGTCGCGGTTAACGCGGTCGATCAGGTCGTCGACATCACTGTGGAAAACATCCTGCTTGAGGGTCAAGCCGTCAATGATGCGCAGGCTGTACCCGGCTTCGAGCTTGACCGCCTGCTCGGCCTTGAGGTCAGGGTTTCCGGAAACGGTGGCGTAGAGGGTGTTGAGAGTCGGAAAACGAGTGGCCCGGCTGGCGGCAACGTGGAGGTCAAGCCGGTCTGAGGCGGCATAGGTGACGCTGGCGTAAGGGTCAAGCGAATTGGTGGAAGCGTTGATCTCATCGGCATCCATAAGGTTGTACGACAGGCCGACATCGACCGTGATATCCCGCATCGGATCATAGCTGAACTGCGAAAACGCCGAGGATGTGGTAGCCTCGTTGGCAATCCACGGTTCTCCTGAATCATCCTGGCGATCGAGGTGGTCGATTCGGAAAGTGACTCCCGAACTATTTTCCAGTTTGTTGCTCAGAGTCGAAACGAGTTGAAAACGAGCGCCGACATCGTAGCTGTCGTGAAAGCTATTGAACATAAGGCTGCTGTCGGCGAAAGAGTCATCGTAATATTTCTTGAACCGGTTCTTGGCGACGTCGTAGTAGAGTTTGCCGCGCCAATAGACCTTCTCCGTAAGGAGGCCATCCGCGCCGAGATCGACATAGTACCGTCTCCAGTCCGGGAACTCCTGGTAGCGACCCCGGTCGATACCGGTCGGCAGGCCCTTGCGCGAGTCGTAGTAGCCGGTCGACAGCGATAGTTCGGTGCCGTTGTTAAAAGTGTAGTTTAGCTTGCCG
>JAUXCD010000246.1 GCA_030619085.1 Candidatus Zixiibacteriota bacterium | reverse complement strand
GCTGAAATCATAGTAACAAGATTGAAGGAAATCAGATAGTCTAAGCGGAGGTGAACAGATGTTTGTGGGTGTACTGTTGTTGCTACTGGGGGCGTTGATGCTGATGGATAAATTCGGATTGCTCCGAGGCGACGCCTGGGATTACTTCTGGCCGCTGGCCGTGATCGCCCTGGGTGTATCTCTGGTTTTTGATTCCACCAGGAAGAAAAAGCGCCAATGACCGGCCGGTCATTTTATTTCGATCCTCACGCTACCGGATCGGCCGTTTTTCTCGGTCCCACCGAGGCCCGACTGATGGAACTGGCCTGGGAGAAGAAAGAGCTAACTGTCAAGAAAACGTTGTTTTACCTGGGCTCCGATGATCAACCGGCTTATACGACCGTGATGACCGTTCTCAGCCGGCTGGCCGACAAGGGATTTCTGAAAAGAAAAAAGAGTGGACGGGTGTTTGTCTACCGTCCGGCCATAGACCGCAAGACGTTCATCAGCAATCACGTAAAAGTTGTAAGGGAGTGTCTCAAAAAGAACTTCGGAAAGTGAACTGGCCTTTATAAGCCAACCGTTTCTTCCAATTCAATCAAAACCCCGTCGACGCATTTCGGGTGGACAAAGGCGATCTTCTTCCCTCCCGCCCCGACGCGCGGCGACTCATCGATAAGCCGGTAGCCCGCTTCTTTCAACTCAAGCAGTTTCGCCGCGATATCCTGAGTATAGATACAGATATGGTGGAGGCCTTCACCGTTTTTGGCCAGGAAGCTTGCTATGGGGCTGTCCGGTGACGTGGCTGCCACCAGCTCGATCCGGCCGGCATCGGCGCCCTCGCCCGAACGACGACCGGTAAAAATGGCCACCCGCACCTTCTGGTCGGCAACTTCCTCTATCACCGGCGAGCTATCGCCGGTGATTAAAGCATACCGTTTGATGGCGGCCTCAAGGTCCTCAACGGCGATACCAACATGAGATATGAGCGCGCTACGAAACATCTTACTGACCGGCACTCTCCGCCGCCGCGGAGGAATCCGCCTGCCGCACGAGTTCATCGAACTCCAACTGCTTTTTGAGCGACGACGCCGTCGGTTTGACCCAGCGATCTTTGTACTTGTAAATTATGAGCCGATCGGGAAGTTTGGTTTGCTCGCCGCTGAGGCTGTTCAAGACATAGGCGACATCAACTGACGCAGAATCATCATCGAAATACTGCACGTTGTTCACTTCCAGATGATCCAGCGAATCCATCTGCGCGAATTCGATGCTCCGCAGTTTCAGGTAGACGTCGAAGTTCGTCTCCTCCCGAAGATAGGGAAACTCAAGGTTGTACAAGCCGGTCTTATCGCCGTAGGTCAGGCGCACCAGAGCCTCGTTGAGGTTATGGGCGATCTTTTCTTCCTCGGTCATAGCGGCCTGGTCCGTGTCCGCCTGCGAGGTGTCGTCCTGACTTGCGCTGCAACCTATGAGTACGGCTATCAGGCCGCAGGTCAGCAATTGCAGGATAATCTTAGTTCTTTTCATGGTATTCACCCCAAAGTTGTCGCAATCGGTCGGATATCTCTCCCACCGTGGCATAATTTTCCACCGCCTCCAGTATCGGGTACATGATATTATCACCTTTGCGAGCAGTCTCGTCCAGTTTTTTTAGCGAGGCAGAGGCGGCGCCGCCGTCACGCTCCTTCCGAAGAGTGCCGAGACTCTCCGCCTGTTTTTTCTCCAGTTCGGGATCCACCTTCAGTACTGCCGGAACATCGGTCTTGTCCGAGCGATAGTGATTGACCCCCACCACCACGGCCTCGTTGCTCTCGACTTTCTTCTGGAAATCATAGGCAGAGCGAGCAATCTCATTCTTGAAGAACCCCTCAGAGATTGCCGCAACTGACCCGCCGAGGTCATCGATGCGGTCCATCAATTCCAGGACTTTCTGCTCAATCTGGTCAGTGAGGTACTCTACCAGGTAAGACCCCCCTAACGGATCGACCGAGTTGGTCACGCCGGATTCAAAGGCCAGAATCTGCTGCGTGCGCAGGGCGATTTCGGCTGATTTCTCCGTCGGCAGCGCCAGGGCTTCATCAAATGCGTTAGTGTGCAGCGACTGCGTGCCACCGAGCACGGCAGCCAACGCCTGAACGGTGGTGCGGACGATATTGTTTTCCGGCTGCTGGGCAGTCAGAGTCGAACCGCCGGTCTGCGTGTGAAACCGAAGTAGCATGGATTTTTCGTTCTTGGCCCCGAACCGCTCCCTGACGATCTTCGCCCAGATGCGCCGGGCGGCGCGAAACTTGGCCACTTCTTCGAACAGGTCATTATGGGCAGCAAAAAAGAACGACAGTCGCGGCGCAAAATTATCGATATCCAGACCGACCGCAAGGGCCGCTTTGACATAGGCGATGGCGTTGGCCAGCGTGAAGGCTACTTCCTGAACCGCGGTAGCCCCGGCCTCACGGATGTGATAGCCGGAAATCGAGATGCTGTTAAATTTGGGCAGGTGCTTCCCCGCATAGGCGAAGATATCGGTGATGATCTTCATCGACGGCTCCGGCGGGAAGATATAGGTGCCGCGCGCGATAAACTCCTTGAGGATATCGTTCTGCACGGTGCCCATCAGCTTCTCCGGCGGCACGCCCTGCTTTTTTCCCACGACCACATACATGGCCAGCAGAATGACGGCCGTCGAGTTGATGGTCATGGAGGTGGATACTTTGTCCAGGGGGATGCCGTCGAACAGCGTTTCCATATCCTGCAAAGAGTCGATAGCGACCCCGGTGCGCCCCACTTCACCCAGCGCCATAGGATGGTCACTGTCGAAACCAATCTGCGTGGCCAGGTCAAAGGCCACCGAAAGACCGGTCTGCCCCTTTTCCAGGAGATACTTGAACCGCCGATTGGTCTCAAAAGCGGTCCCGAACCCGGCGTACTGGCGCATGGTCCACAGCCGGCCGCGGTACATGTTCGGGTAAACGCCGCGTGTAAACGGAAACTCGCCCGGACGTCCGAGACGACTTTCGGCATCACCCGGCAGGTGTGTTCCGTCCGGAACGATTGGTATATCTATATCGGACGATGTCTTCTTTCGGTCGGCCATCTATTCAAACTCCAGCATCTTGTCGGCCTTCTCCACCGATCTCCCGGCCTCGACATAAATCTCCTTGACCGTTCCATCGCCCTGCGCCTTGATAATATTTTCCATCTTCATGGCCTCAATCACCAGCAGCGGTTGTCCTTTGGTCACGGTGTCGCCTTTGACCACTTTTACTTCGACCACCAGTCCGGGCATGGGGGCCGTGATGGTGCGATCAATGGCGGCGGTTGTGGTCATACCGGCCGTCTTGCGCAACTGGGCGAGGTTGTAGTCCTCGATCTGTCCGGAGATCTCCTGCCCCTG
>JAUXCD010000221.1 GCA_030619085.1 Candidatus Zixiibacteriota bacterium | reverse complement strand
CCGACTGACAATCTTCCACTGTTCGTGCTGGTGCTGATACTGGGTATTCTGGGGCTGTGCGGCGCCACTACTTTGGTGGCTGCGATAATCGCCCGAGCCTCGGTGAAAGGTGCCCTGTTCGCCGTATTATCTTTTCCAATACTACTACCGCTCCTGATGGTTTTGGTGGGCGCCACCGAGAAGGTTCTGTCGGGGCAGACCTTCGGCGTTATCTTTACCGAACTGCAGTTTCTTTTTGCTTTCGCCGTGGTCATGATCACCGGTTCGGTTTTGCTGTTCAAGTTCGTGTGGTTGGACTGACCGCTTGTGAAAAGATGACCAAATTGCTGAATTTTGTTGATTTTTCATGCTTCTGGTGTATAATTGGTTACAAGAAATTGAAAGGATCGATTTAGACTAAAGATGTGGTGGAAATTACTCGTTTTCGTGGCCATGACGGCCATTATAGTCTTCAGTTTTATCACTCCGGCCCCCCAGCGACAAATCGGAGAAGCCAGTCGGGTGTTCTATTATCACATCCCGCAAGCCTGGATTTGTGTCCTGGCTTTCCTGATGTCGATGATTTACTCGATCCGGTTTCTAAAGACCAGGGATATCTCCCTTGATGATCGGGCTGCCGAGGCGGCTCGCCTGGGCTTCGTTTTTTGTGTCCTGGCGACCGTCACCGGGTCGATATTTGCCAAAGTAACCTGGGGATCTTTCTGGAATTGGGATCCGCGGGAAACTTCGGTGTTCATTCTGCTGTTAATCTATGGAGCCTATTTTGCTCTTAGGGGCGCGGTGGAAGTTGAAGAGAGGCGAGCCACTCTGGCGGCGGTTTACTCGATTTTCGCCTTCATCACCGTGCCGTTCTTGATTTTCGTGGTGCCTCGTATTACACCCTCGTTGCATCCCGAGGATTCGGTCATAACCGAGAATATGAAATTTACGATGGGAGCCTCCGTGAGAATGATATTCTTCTCGTCGCTGGCCGTGTTTACGATAATCTATTTTTGGATGTTTAATCTCGCCAAGCGGGTTCGCCGAATGGAACGGGCCCGACTGGATATGGAGGAATAAGTGGACGGAAACTATATCGCTCTGATAGTAACGGTCGTTGTCTGGATTGGACTGTTTCTGTTTCTGATGCGCCTTGATAGGAAGGTCAGGAAACTCGAGGAGAGGTCCAGGTGAAGGCAAAATATATCATCGGTGGCATTATCATTGTCGTCTTCGTCGCCTGGGGAGCCACCGCCTTTTTTAAAACGACAATTCAGTATGTGCCCCTTGAAACGGCCATGAACTCCGACAAGGTCGTGCAGGTCCTGGGCAAAATAGATTTCGATCAGGTCAGCTACAATGTCGAGGAGTCCCGGCTGGAGTTTGCCGTATACGATGCCGAGGCTGTTGACGAAGCCGCCGCCGAGCGCATGAAGGTCGTCTATTACGGCGTGGTACCCGGCAATTTTGACCAGGCAACATCGGTCGTCCTCAAGGGGAAGGCCGATGGCGATATGTTTGTTGCCGACCAGATGCTGGTCAAATGTCCCTCCAAGTATCAGGGAGAGGAAGGCGACGAATACCAGAACATCAAGAAACACAATCAAGCTGTAGCCGCTGACGGAGTATAGAGATGGCCTACAATCTTCCTGGTGACCTCTTCCTGCTGTTGGCGCTGGTCTTCTCCGTTATCTCGGGCGTATCTTATTTTCTCGTTGCCCGGGGAAAAGACTCGTACGAAAAACTCGCGCTGAAGAGCTATAACTATTTTACGTTCTTCACGATTCTGGCCTTTGCCTATCTGTATTTCCTGTTTTTCTCCCATAATTACGCCATCAAGTACGTTCATGACTATTCCGACAACAGCCTGTCGTTTTTCTACACTCTGTCCGCCTTCTGGGGTGGTCAAGAGGGGACCTACCTCCTGTGGCTGTTTTTGAGCGCTCTGTTCGGCTACGTGATTATCCGTCGCGGCGGGCAGTACCGTCCGTGGGCGATGACGGTGTACACGACTGTTAACCTGTTCTTCCTCTTTATCATGACCCGGCTGTCACCGTTTGCGATGCTGGACTTTGTCCCGGCCGACGGAGCCGGTCTCAATCCGCTCTTGGTGGATCCGTGGATGGTCATTCATCCGCCGGTGATTTTCGTCGGGTATGCCGCGGTGGCTATTCCGTTCGCACTGGCACTGGCGGCGCTGATCCTCAACGACTATTCCGACTGGGTGAAGAAAGCCTTCCCCTGGGCGGCGCTGACAGCCCTGATGCTGGCCGCCGGTAATATCCTCGGCGCCTATTGGGCCTACAAAACGCTCGGATGGGGCGGATACTGGGCCTGGGACCCGGTGGAGAACTCATCGTTTATACCATGGTTTGTGGTGCTGGCGTTGCTGCACGGCATGGTCCTTGAACGGCGTTCAGGGGCGCTCAGGAAATCGAGCCTGCTTATGGCCGCGTTTGCTTTTATCCTGGTGATCTACGGTACGTTCCTGACGCGAAGCGGCGTGCTGGCGGATTTCTCAGTGCACAGCTTTGTTGATCTCGGCACCAACATTTACCTGGTGGGTTTTTTGGCTTTTTATGTTTTGCTGACGCTGGCGGTTTTTCTCCCGCGAGTGCGCTCGGCCACCGGGACACCGCTCAATTATAATTACTATAGCAAAGAGTTCTCACTGTTTGCCGGCATGATCCTCTTGTTTCTGTTTTCGGTAATCGTGTTATTCTGGACCTCGCTGCCTTTCACGACGTCCGTTTTTACCAGTGAACCTCGGGCCGCGGACCTGGCCACATATAACAGTTTTGCCCTGCCTTTGGCCGTGTTTTACGCGGTGTTTCTGACGGCCGCGCCGTTTCTCAACTACAACTCCTACACGCCTCGCAACTGGATGACGCGTCTGCTGGCTATTTTGGCGGTGGCGTTGGTAGTCGGCTTCGGACTGTTTTATTTCGTATTCGATGCCTCGTTGGTCTTCGCGGTGGTGTTCGCACTGGCGGTGACTGCGGTGGCGATGTATCTGCTTAAATCCGATCTCACAAAGAAGCTCGTCTGGCCGCTGGCTACGTTTATCATTGTAGTGATTGTGTCGGTGCTGTTTGGCGTTCGCAACTACCTTTACATTCTATATTTCGGGGCGGCCGGGATGTTGATTGTGTCCAATGTGATTATACTTGTCGGCTTTTTGCCCAGTCGGTGGAAACTGGCCGGAGGACAGCTTACCCATTTCGGCTTCGGCCTGATGCTTATAGGTATTCTGGGATCATCGGCGTTTCCCACTTTCCAGAGGCTGGTCATTTCGCGTGGCGATACGGTGGAGGCTTACGGGATGGAGATCGCTTATCAGGGGATGGAGCACGAAATCACTTTTCCAAGAAACAGACTTCTGCTGACCTATAAAGATGCCTCGGGAGAACACGATGCCCGCCCGGAACTGTATTTCTCCGAGCGCATGAACGGTATCTTCCGCAAGCCTTACATCAAAAGATCGTGGTTGTCCGACCTGTATTTCTCACCGGAACAGGTGGAGGAGCTTGATACCGGGGAAGGGTTGGTTCTTGCCAAAGGTGAGACAAGGTCACTTGGGGAGTATGAGTTCACCTTTGAGGGATACGAGATGGGCAATCACGGCGAGTCGCAGTCGGGGCTGAGTGTGGTGGCCAACGTGACCGTAGCGCACAACGGCACCACCGAGCAAATATCGCCCACTTTGTTGATGCAGGAAGACGAAACCGGCAAGCAGCGCCCCGTAGATCTCCCGGCTAAGTTCGGAGAGACAGACACCTTCACGGTCAGTATCAGTAAGATTCTGGCCGACCGGGGTGCCGTCGTGCTGGATATACCGGGACTGACCGAGAGCGGTCCGTCCGATAGACTTATTCTGACTTTGTCAGAGAAGCCGATCATCAACCTGGTATGGATTGGCACTACATTGATTTTGCTCGGTTCTCTGGTGGCTGTAATCCGACGCCTCTCTGAGGCCAGAGTGTGTTAGATGATTTTAATTGTCTGAAAAGGAGCATCTCCGCGCGTGCGGCGGTGACAAATCATGAAGTTATCAGTAAAAGCACTGCTGTTATTGTCGTTGGTGGCAACAGCGGTGCTTTCTGCTGACTTACCTTTCGATCCGTCGCGGGGATTGGTCGAGATTGAAGTTGTCCTCGATGGAGAGGCAAGGGGCCGTTTCGGAATCGACACCGGTGCCGACCGTCTCTATATCGACGAGGAGTTCGCCGAGAAGAATAATCTCTCGTTCGCACGCTTTCAGGCCCAGCGCGACGTGACCGGTATCGACGGCAGCTCACCGGCCCGTTCGATCTCGCTGAAATCTCTGGAATTCGGCGACCAGATTCTTGAGAATCTCAAAGCAACCGCTATCGATATGAGGAGT
>JAUXCD010000026.1 GCA_030619085.1 Candidatus Zixiibacteriota bacterium | reverse complement strand
TCAATCAGGCGGCGGGCTTCCTTGAAACGAAGCTTATCGCCCGGCACGCCCAGCACCACGGCCAGCAGCTTCTCCCCTTCTTTGTTCGTCACCAGCGTAGCCAGACAATAGTCAGCGGCCCGGATATACCCGGTCTTGCCAGTCAGGACTTTGTACGGTGACTGCGTAAGCAAATTGGTGTTGGCCATCTGACGGTAGGTGTTCTGCTTGTTGACAATCTTCACGCGGTAGCGCTTTTTCGCCGTGATCTCGGCAATCAGATCATACTTGTAGGCGTAGTAGACGATCTTGGCGACCTCCTGGGCGGTCGACACGTCGCGCGAGTCCAGGCCGGTCGGCTCAAAAAAGACCGTGTGTTCCAGCCCGAGCCGCTTCGCCTTTTTATTCATCTCTTTAGCAAAAGCCTTGATTGAACCCGAGGTTGCGCGGGCGAGCGCCCTCATGGCACGATTGTCGGAGTTCATCAGTCCGGCGTGAAGCAGGTCGTATAATGTCAACTCAAAACCGACCGAGAGTCGTGATTTGGATGACTTGTAAGCATCCGATTTAGTAATCTTTGCAGTCTTCTTGAGGTTCACATGCTTGTCGACAATAACCATCGCTGCCACCAGTTTGCTGATAGACGCAATCGGCCTGACTTTGTCGCTGTTCTTGGAATAAAGTACGTTGCCGGTATCGAAATCGGCCAGGAAGGCGGACTTGAGATTGAGATATGGCCCTTTCGGGGTTTCCTTGTCAAAACAGAATTCACACGTTTTGTGGACGGTAGCACTGACCTCGGAGGTGTCAATCTCAAACAGATAGAGGGTGTTGGCGGAGAAAAAGACCAGAAATGCCAACAGCAGAAGCAGTTTAGCCAAAGATTTGCGGTTACTCATAAGTGCACAAAACCATTCGTTCAATGTTTCACCCACCTGATAATTTCCGGAAGGGTGGGGCGTTTACCATACATAAGAATCCCGACCCGGAATATCTTTGCCGTCAGCCAGACAGTAAAGACAATCGTTACCACTACAATAGTCAAAGAGAGAATTGCCTCGCCGATAATCCCACTGGTCAGCGAATACTCGCTCAAAGTCGGTACGATAAACACTAGGCGCATCATCATCATTGTCGGCGCCATAATAGGAATCATTGAAAGCACGATCGCCAGGGTGGAGTTGGGGTCCTGGACGATACTTATGCCCACAATGAACGGCGCTATCAAAACCAGCGAGATGGGCATCACATAGCCCTGGGCCTCCTTTTCGGTATTGACCATCGAGCCGATCAGCGCAAACAACGTGGAAAACAGGATATACCCCGAAATCAAAAACAGCCCGAAAAACACTACTATCACCGGGTTAAACAGGATGCGGTCTATCGAGGGCGAGATGTCCAAAGTTGTCTTCTGACTGTATAGCAGCGACCCCATCGCGACCCAGACGGCTATCTGGGTGAAAGTAGCGGCGCCCAGTCCCAGGACCTTGCCGAGCATGAGTTGGAACGGGCTTACCGACGATACCAGTACCTCCATTATGCGGGAGTTCTTTTCCTCAATCACTGATCTCATCACCAACTGTCCGTACGAGAGTATCATCCCCATGATGATTCCGGCAAAGATGATTGCGCTGAAATACTTAATCTGAAACGGAATCGCCTCGCCTTTGGCATCCTGAACCACCAAATCAATGCGCCGGGTAATATTCAGCACCGAATCGATGCTGATATTGACATCCGATGCGTTCAGCCGCATAGTGCTTAGGACATTGGATATCTTGCGCTCGAACCGGTTCAATGAAACAAAATTGTCGGAGTTAGTTACCAGGTAGATATTGCTGTCGAGCAGGTGCGCCTCCGGCCGGATAACCAAAAAGTACTTCAACTGCTGGTCGACGATTTGCGTGCGCAGGGAATCCTTAAAGAAATTGAATGAAACATCATCGCCCGGTTCGATCTCGATGAGATCTTTCAATATATAGTAGGGCTTATCAGAACCTTCCAGTTTGTACTCGCTGATTGCCTCGATAAATTTCCGGCCGATCCCCGCCCCGCTCTGGTCAATGATCGACACTTTCTCGCCTGTGGAAGATTTAGCCCCGGCCAGCCACATTGGCAAAATCACGACAGCAACCATAAACAGCGGTGCCAAAATGATACCGATTAGAAATGATTTGCTTTTGACTACCTGAAGATATTCACGCTTGAGAACCACCAGCATTTTAGACATGGCGCTCCCCCCCCGGTTTATCCAGTTCCGACGGGTCGATCTTGGCCATATCGATAAAGATATCGTACAGAGACGGCTCGACGATATCAAAGCGTCGCACCGTGACTTTCTGAGCAATAGCTATCAGCAGCGCGTTGGAGTCAGCGTTGTCGAGCAGTTGCAGTTCGAGATAATTACTGAACTCGCTAACATCACCCACGCCCGGCAGTGACCGAATGAAATGGCCGTCGCCGTCAATCTCGAGCTGCACGGAGTTCTTGCCGAATTGGGCACGAACGTCGGCCAATCGGCCGTCGAGAACTTTCTTCCCATTTGAAATCATGCAGATATTGTCGCACAGCTTCTCCGCCTGCTCCATGACGTGAGTCGAGAACAGGACCGTTTTCCCGGCCCGTTTCAAATCCAGGATGATGTCCTTTATCAACTCCATATTGAGCGGGTCGAGGCCGCTGAAAAGCTCATCGAGGACTATCAAATCGGGATCGTGTATGATCGTGGTGACAAACTGGAGTTTCTGCTGCATGCCCTTGGACAGTTCTTCCACTTTCTTCTGGCCGTAGTCCGCCAGGCCGACTCGCTCCAGCCAGGGGTCGATCTGTGGCCTGGTTTTGGCCGGCGACATCCCTTTAAGTTCAGACAGATAGATAATTATCTCATGGAGCGTCATCTTCTTATAGAGGCCGCGTTCCTCCGGAAGATAGCCGACGTGGTTTTTGAAATCCGGACGCCTTGGCTGACCTTCGAACATAATACTGCCGGAGTCGGGCGCGGTGATGTCCATAATCATGCGAATGGTGGTGGTTTTGCCGGCTCCGTTCGGGCCGATTATGCCATAGATGATGCCACGCGGTATTTCCAGGCACAGGTCATCGACCGCCACCTTACCATCAAATTCTTTCCGCACGTTTTTCAGGCTCAAAAACATACAAAATACCCTCAGTATATTGAAGCCTTGATAAGGCTTTGGATATAGATAGTCAACTAAAAATGAATCAAGCGCGCGCGGCATCGAGCAAGTGCACGAATTCCTGAGCGTTTTTGGTAGCCTGGCCGCGATGGCAGTTATTGAAGAAGACATAGAGTTTGTTCATTTTCGATTTGGCCTTTAGGAATTTGTCGCGCCATTGCCGCATTTCTTCTTCGCTGTAATCATAATCGTAGCGCAGCGCTCCGCCGTCCCACCACTGGTTGGCATTGCGCCCGTGCAGGCGCACGTACCCGACATCGGTCGTGGTGAAGAAATCCGGCTTGAGAAGTCCCCGCAACTGGGGTTCATCGACACAGACATAGCCTATCTTTTCCGCTTTGAGACGGTCATACATGGGGCGGTTGACCCAGCTATTGTGGCGAAACTCCACGAAAAGCGGGTGTGGTGCGACAGCATCGCGGCAAATCGCAAGATAATCCAGCCCATCCTGCGAGCATTTGAATGAGAACGGAAACTGCGCCAATATCCCCGACAACTTCCCCCTCTCAACAATCGGCTTGATAGCTTCGGCAAACGAGGCGGCATCGCCGGCGATATTCATACGTTGATGGGTAAAAGACTGGGGCGCCTTTATCATGAAGTCAAACCCGGGTGGAGTTTTCTTTACGATCTTGTCCATCACAATCGGGTGAGGAATGCGATAATAAGTAGAATTGATCTCAACCGTGCGGAAGTAGTTGATGTAATAATCAAGCATCTTCCCCGGCTTGATGTCGGCCGGGTAGAAAGTCTCGCGCCAGTCCTGGAAGCTGTACCCTGAGGTGCCGACCCTGATATCCGTTTGCGCTTCTTTTTCCATAATGACTCTGCCTCCCTCCGTGTGTCCTTTTTTACATTACACAGAAACGACCGGAAGCGAAATCACTTTTCTTTTTTCTTTTGCTGTTGGAATGTCACCAGACCGCATTTGGGGCAGACCCATTTGCGTTGTTTGTGGAAAGTCCGTTTGATCTCTGTCATGGGGGTTTTGCATCTTTTGCAGTTCACGATCAGACTCCCCTGCGCATCACTTGATTATTCGCAGAAAATCAGTCAGCAGGAACTCCATACGGCCGATGAAGGTCGACATCCGCGACATCACCGTAAACCCAAACGTAGTGCCAAAAAATATCATCAGGAAGTATGTACCCAACCGGGCGGATTTTCCCAGCACGCCTTTGTGCTCGCGGCTGAAATAGAAATAAGTCAGGGTGCAGACGACGCCCACCATCACTACCAGCGCCGAAATGTCCGGCCAGCCGGAGCCACTTATCAGCGGCATCACCGTGGCCGACATCTGCTTGAGCGTGCGCGCCTCCAGCATCACCGGGATAGCAACCCCGGCCCCGGAGCCGATCAGCACCGCAATCGGTATTTTCGAAAGCGAAGCGGTCCGGCGGTGAAAACGGGAAAACATCAGAAGTCCCAATACAAACGGAATAATCAGCGCGAGTTTGGACTCGGAAAAAAGCGGCTCAAAAAGAATATCAACCAGGGTCGTACTCCAGACAATAACCAACGTGTAGCCGATCGATACCCCGATCAGGAGCGTCTCGGCCATCTTATAGATTGGATTGTCGCGATAGAGAAACGACAAAATACACAACGTCAGAATTCCGGCGACGATTGTTCCAATATCCATCAGAGGCCTCTCTTTCGTCGCGTGAGGAAATAAATGACATTGCCCAGTACGATGAGCAGTAACACGTAGATGTGTGCCGTGGACTGGGCCAGCATACCGCGCGAACCTCCCCCCTCCCGACCAATCAGACTTTCGTATTCGGCGGCGCCTCGAAGGCCACCCACGAGGGTGTACATCTGTCCCGACGCAATGTACGGATCATACGTGGTTACCATCGCAGCCGTGACACCAGCCAGGACGGTGAGATTGTACCGGGCCGCGCCGTACTCCATCCAGTGCGTGGTCAGGGAGCCGTCGGCAATTGAGATAACCGCGGCGACGTCGTCGTAGTTGTGGACACCGCGCAGTAGCTCGAGTTCTTCATACGGCCGGCCCATGTAGTCCTCGGGAAATGTCCGGGGAATCGACTCTCCCATTGAGAGAATGGCGGCGATATACTGAGGCTTGAACCCTAAATAAACGTAATCCTTGCCGTATTCACGGCCGTATTCGGCGGCCACGTTCTGCATCATGCGGTACCCGATAACGGTACCCTCGGCAAACAGGGACAGGCCGATCAGGCGGTGACCCTTGGCGAAGGCGTGGCGCACGATGGCCAGCCCGACAGGACGAATCTCCGGCAGCGCCGAGGCTTCGTGGTCGAACGAAATCAACAAGATTGAATTGGGCGGTAGCGACTCAATGAAGTCATACATCTTCTGCGTCTGCTCCGACACGGGAACGCTGAGCCGGATCGGTAGCAACATAACAATGGTGATAACGACAAACAGGCCGAGGAAAGTCCAGTGACGGGTTTCTAGCTTCATCGCTGTGACCCTCCTAGCCAGGTGCGTTCGATACCGAGAATCACCCGAAGCGATGTGGTCAGGGAGCCGAGCCCAATGCCAATCAAAATCGCGCGACGGGCGGCCATGGACGGGTTGTTGCGAATCCATTCCGCTACCGGCGGGAGATAGTCGGAAACAATGCCGCCCAACGAGGACCGGCTGAGCAGAATTATTGAGGCCGCCCCAAGCAGAATCGCCGCTTGCAGCGAGCGGGCGCGGAAACCTCGAAACGACGCCGAGGCCACGAAAAAGGCAAGCAGTGAAAAGACGGTGGCCTGCATCGGTGCCTGGACATTTTCAAACATCCACATGAACGGCGTACCGGCTTTGATGCCCCACACCAAAGCCAACACCGGCATCGAGATCAGCCCCAGCAGACCCAAAATTTGGTAAGGGCGATCAGACGGCTTTCTCATCTTGCGGAATGAACTCTTCATGAAGCTGGCCACGCCGACCAAAAGCGTGAAAGCGAAGATTATCTGCCAGTATTCAAGCACCGCCTGGTTAACCGCCCGTGCCATCGGGTGCTGCGAGAAATACTGCGCGAACATTATTACGCCGAATATGAAACAGATGCCAAGGGCTAATTTGCGATCCATCAGAAGCTCCACCAGCCGTCAGTAGTCCCGCCATTCATTGCGGCGATTGTGCTCCAGACCACGGCCACGATCAGATACAGGATTATCAGCACTTTCAGGATATCCTGCGCCCGCACCGAGGCCAGGATGGATTTGTCGTTGGACAAATACCCCGATGCCGCGAACAGTTCCTCGCCGATCAGGGTGTAATCGCAGGCTACTATGAAAAACGATAGCTGAATAGTGGAATCTGTGCCCGCGATTTGGATCGCCCCCACGGAGTTACCTGTTTCCGCCAGTATCAACGACTCGGCCTCGAATGTCCCCAGCAGAAAGATCGATGCCGGTTTCTGGCGACTGATCAGACCGTCAACCGCCGCCGCGTATCCAAACTGCGACGAGGTAACATAAGAGACGTCGTCATCACGATATCGATCAGGGAATCCGGCCCGGGCGTAGCTTTCCTTGATGACCTCCTGGGCGACGGTCATAATCACCGGGTCATGGGTGGGATACACTAGCCGGCTGTCGTAAAGTGCGGTCTTTTCGGCGACATGGCTGAGGAAATTCATTGAGGCGATAGTGGTCGGTCTTTGGATATCTCCCCCCCATCCGGGCGTAAACAGCACCGGTCGGGCCATCTCGGTGGCGCGGCCAATAGCTTCCTCGACCGCCTTCAGTCCGGCAATCTCACGCACCTGGTATTTTTCTCGACTCTTGCGGTGGAAAGTCGTGTAGAGGACTATGGCTATGGATACCAGTGATATAATGAATACCGGCAGTTTGTCGATATCGAACCACCCGGGTTCGCCTGCCGCCGCCAGAATGAATTGACCTACCATTGAGATAATGAACTCATGGCACCTAACGACGAGCAACATAAAAGATTTTGTTTGACACCCCCGGCGCCCATACCTATGCTTATTTCCTTAGCAACAAACGTAAAGGTGAGAGCATATTATGCGAAGAATTCTTCAGATATCACTGGCAGTATTATTCCTTACGCAAGCGTCGTTTGCCGCGACAACCATCACCTGGTGGCAGTTCTGGACTGACCCCGGCATTAAACCGGTCATCAAGGCGATGGTGGATGAATTCGAAAAGGCCAACCCCGACATCAAGGTTGAGCTGACCGACCTGACCTGGTCCAACGGTCACGAAAAAATAGTGATCGCATATTCATCCGGGACGGCACCCGATGTTATCGAATTGGGTTCGGACTGGATCGCTCAATTTGCGGCCAACGGCCATCTGGCCGACCTGTCGGAATCGGTGGCTACCGATAGCGGCGAATATCACGGCTGGTCTCTGGCAACGTATAAGGACCGGCTCTACGCCCGGCCCTGGTTTCTGGGGACGCGGGTTCTGTTTGCCAACCGCGACCTGCTAAAGCGGGCCGGCTATGAGAACGACTTCATGCCTTACAAATTGAGCGACCTGAAAGTGGCCGCCCGCAAGGTTCACCTGCTGGGCAAAGATATCTACGGCTGGGGTTCGAATGCTCCGGAGAAACACCGTCTCTACAAGAAATTCCTGCCGTTCATGTGGTCGGAGGGCGGTCAGATATTCTCCGATGACGGCCGCATGTGCGTGTTGCCGTCGGTTCACACCGTATCGGCGTTGACAATCTACAAGGAGTTGCATGATTCCAGCGGTTACGTCGCTAATCAACGGGGTATCGAGGACGCCTTTCTTGATGGCAAGGTCGGCTTCATCATTTCCGGTGACTGGCTGCTGAAACGAATCGAGCTGGAGAAGCGCAAAATCAACCTGGCCACGGCCCTCATCCCCGGCCCCAAGTTTCCCGGCAAGTCGTTTTTGGGCGGAGAATTTCTGGCGGTGAGCGAAAGTTGTGAGCACAAAGATGAGGCAATGCGCTTTGTCGCCTTCATTACTTCGCCCGAAAACCAGGTTCGGTTCTGCCAGGCGAACCGCTCGGCGACTCCATCGAGCAAGACCGCACAGCAGGACCCGTATTTCTCATCCACGGAACCGCTGAAGATATTCAACAAGCAGATTCTCTCAGTCAAGCACCCGCCGGTTGACCCGGACTGGGTAGTGATTGAGGACATCATCGAGAAAGCGGTGGAAGACGCCCTGTTCGGTTCCGGTTTGATTGCCGAGCCACTGCGCCAGGCGCAGATGAAAATCGAACATTTGAAAAACAAATGAGATCATCCAAGGCAACGGCTTTTGTTCTGGCGCTCCCATGGATCGTCACCTTCGGCATATTCTGGCTGTTTCCTTTACTCTATTCGTTCGCGATCGGCTTCACCGACTATCAACTTCTGGCCAGGGACTATCATTGGGTTGGTCTGGCCAACTATGTCAATCTTTTCTCCGACCCGGCTTTTCTGGCGGCCATCAAAAACACGTTTATATTCGTGGGCGGCACCATTCCCTTCACTACCGTGATTGCACTGGCGATGGCGCTGCTGTTGAATCGATCCTTCAAGGGCCGCGGACTGTTTAGAGCCACTTACTTTCTGCCATCGATTACATCCATGGTCGTGATCGCGCTGATATTCACCAACCTTTATTCCCGCGGCGGCTATGTCGCCTGCCTGGCGCAACTGATCGGTTTCACGCCACCGGAGTATGGCTTTCTGTACGACCGGGGTACGGCGCTGTATTCTATCATGGCTATGGATGTCTGGATGTCGGTCGGGTATTACATGTTGATTTTCCTGGCCGGGTTAAAGGCGATTCCCGATGAACTGTACGAAGCCGCGGAGATATCCGGAGCGGGTAGATTCCGGCAATTCTTTTCCATCACCCTTCCCCTGCTGCGGCCGGTGATGCTGTTCATTTTGGTCATCAATTCAATCAAGTCGTTCCAGGTGTTCGTGGAGATATTCGTGATGACTAAGGGCAAATTCGATACGGCGACGATGGTCTATTTCATATACGACAGCGGCCTGACGACTCACTTCAGTTTCGGCTATGCCTCGGCCGCCGCCTATGTGCTGTTCGTGATTATAGGGCTGTTCTCTATCCTTCAGTTCTTCCTGCTAAGGAGGAGGCAGCCACTATGGTAAGACCTCGCCGGTTTGCCTGGCTAAAATACACGGCACTGATCGCCGGTCTGACCATAATGGTTTTCCCACTACTGTGGATGTTCCGGGTGGCCCTGATGGACGCCGGCGCCGGTATTTCATTAGCGAATATCGCCAGTTCACAGTTTACTTTAGACAATTTCGCAGACCTGTTTACGCAAAACAACATAGGCCAATATCTATTTAATTCCATAGCGGTCGGTCTGGCGGTGACGGTCGGGAATATCTTATTCTGCTTCATGGTCGCTTATGCTCTGGCCAGGTACCGCTTTTTGACCAACCGGCTGGTGTTCATCAGCGTGGTGGTGGTCCTGATGATTCCCGCTCACATTATCATTATCCCCCTCTATGTTCTGACTCTCAAAGCCGGGATATATGACACGTACTGGGCTCTTATTCTGCCCTGGTTGGTGAATCCGATCGGCATTTTCCTCGTTAAACAGTACCTCGAGAGCGTACCGCCTTCGATGGAGGAAGCCGCCCGCATGGACGGGGCCGGTGAATTTCGGATTCTTTTTACCATCGTTATGCCACTGTGCAAGCCGGCTTTGGCCGTGCTTTCGATACAGGTTTTCTTTACGAACTGGAATTCTTTTCTCTTTCCGTACATTCTCACCCAAAGTGACAACGTCCGAACCCTACCGGTCGCCCTGGCCCTTTTCCAGGGTCATCAGGCTATTGACTGGCAGCACCTGATGGCCGGATCGGCAATCGCCGTGTTGCCCGTGCTGATATTGTTCGCAATCGTTCAAAAACAGATAGTTTCCGGTATAACCGCCGGTGCCATAAAGCAGTAGTCAAGTTTGACCATTTTTTTGTTGCTTTCCTCGCCCAATTCGATTTTTTAGGTGTGATTTGTGAATGTATGTAAACGAAAATTGGAGTTGGGAGAATTGTCTAATAATGAAAGGACTCAATGATGAAGACAAAAGCAGTGATTGTTTTTCTCGGAGTGCTGCTGCTGTTCGCGGGCTGTGGTGTTAACAAGGATTTCGTCGCGCAGCAGATATCTGATTCTGAGGCTCGGACCAGCTCTCAGGTCAAGGCTGTTTCCGACAAGACCGATGCCAACGCATCGGAGATTTCCAAGCTGAGATCTCTGTCGGCTCAGTTGTCGGAAAAAACCGACATGGCCATTAACGAGGCCAAGGGCTTTGAAAACTACCAGGTAATCTGGCAGGGTGAGATCAATTTTGATTTTGATGCCTATGCCATCAACGCCAACGCCGAACAGGTCCTGATTGAAGCCGGCGAAAAGATGGAACAGCATCCGAGTTCGGTTGTCGAGGTTGTCGGGTATACCGATCGCACCGGTTCCTCCAAGTACAACTACCTGCTGGGTGAGAAGCGCGCCAACTCCGCCAAGCGGTTTTTGGCTGACCGCTTCGGCATCTCCCTCTATCGCATGTTCGTTATTTCCTACGGCGAGGACAAACCGCTGGTTATGGATAATGAACAGCAGGAAAGCTCCAAGAATCGCCGCGTTGCCATCAAGGTCTGGGGCAATCTGTAAGAATTAGCGCTTAGTGCAATTTGCAAAAGCGGGACTTTCGGTCCCGCTTTTTTTATAGCTATGTTTTTTGAGGGGGTCTACTTGATGCGAAGTTCTATGCCGCTTGTCTCGAATCGGGTGCGCACCCTGATTGTGTCGGGATGGGCAGCGAATGTCTCGGATAATTGAAAAGGGAAAATAGAACCGAGCGTTCGTCTGCCGTTTCCATCGGAATCCACATAACAACTCAGCGCATATTTACCGGCCGGTACATCGATGGAGAACTCCCCTGCCTCAACCGGCAAGGTGTACACATACTGTGTGCCGTATTCGCGCAGGGTCAGAAGCACCGTGTCACTCTCCCGGTCAACCAGGTCGATACTAACCTTTCCGGCCACCGATCCGAGGGAGTCAGCATTCAGAGTCCGAAATGAATACACCGTCAAAGAATCACCAAAAAGGTTTCCGGCGAGATCAACGATATCGAATTCAATCATCTTAAACTGGTAAGACTGCCCCGGCTTTAGCTCGGTCGTTTCAAACCGAAGGCGGAACGGATCGAGCCATCGGCGAGTCATCTTCACGGTCGATGTCGTGTCCTGCCACAACTCGAAAGTGGTTTCCGTAAGACGGGTCGTGTCGAGCGGCTCCGAAAAATGCGTTATGATATCGATATCGCGGACGAACCGCGGGGTTGCATCAGGTGTGAATGAAAATATCTCCGGCTCAACTTTATCCTCAGCCGCCACAATTATAACACTGTCGTACGGCAGCACCGGCTGGTCGGACGCATACTGCATCTCCAGACGGTAAGTACCATCTGCGACGTTGGGATAGTACAGGTTCAGTACCGATGTTGGTTGCTGTACAGCTTCCTGCAGACCGGCGGCCGGGTAGGTTATGGCGCTGTCCGTTTCGGATACCAGTCTGGCTGTGGGCAGGTTCTCGCTTAAAAACCGTGGGTCAATCGCTCCGCTGAGACGAACCTTCAGCAGTCGGTCAGGCGTGTAGCGCACCGAGATTATCTCGGGACGGGAACTGTCCTGGGTGGTCAGGGACAGATTTAATTCATTGAGAAATATCTCGCCCCCGACGACAATCGGCCTGTCCGGCACAGCGAACATTTCTCTGGTCGCATTGAAAAGCCGGTTCTTGTTTTTATCCTGAAAAGCAATGAGGCGATACTCTTCATCCGGAAGGTAATCAAAGCGAAACCTTCCCGAACTGTTGGACTGCGCCATGTAAGCCGGGTAGAGTGAGTCATAAGTGGTACTGTCTTCCAGGCTCGCAGCATCGTACAGAGCAATCAGCACGCCTCCCTGCGGTTTGTCGCCGGAGAACACTTGCCCGGCGATATGACCGGAGTCAAGCACACTTCCTGTGGTAAAGGCGATACTGGCCGTGGAGTCAAGGCTGTTACCACGAAGGTCACGGATGTTGGATGTTAGAGATATGATATACGTCTGGTCAACTTGAAAACTGTCGGGCAGAGTCATAATAACTCGGTTGGATTTCCATTTGATTTTTGGCTCGTCCTCCTGGTAGGGCGAGATGAACAACGCCTGATAGGTGGCCGGCTCAATTATGTGTTCGGAAAAGAAAAGAGTGATGGTATTGCCCGACTCGACATCGACAGCGCCATTTGGGGGCTCGGAACCCAGCAGATATGGACCAGTCCTGTCAACCTCACCGCCCGGTGGCGCCGCGACTTCGGCACACCCCCAAAGCAGACAGGTCAGTAATATAGTGATAACACTAAAGAGCGCGGCACGGCTTTGGCAGCGGATCAATGGCCCAGCTTCTCCTTGATTATCTCGTCATCGGGTGACAGTTCCAACGCCTTGCGCCACCATTTCTGCGCCTGTTCCATATCGCCGGTCGCGCGGTAGGCATCACCCAAATGATCGAAAATAACCGGATCATTGTCAAGCGCCACGGCTCGATTGAGAAATTCGACCGCCTCCTGAAAAGAACCCAGCCGAAAGGCTACCCAACCATAGCTGTCAAGGAAAGCGGCGTTTTCGGGAGAGACCTGCAAGGCACGCTCAATCAGTTCCTTGGCATATTCCAGACGTTCTCCCCTATCGGCCAGCAAATAGCCGAGGAAATTGAGGGCATCGGCATTGTCGGGGACCTGCGCGATAAGCTCCTCGAAAACTTCGATCGCTTCCTCGGCCCGGCCTGTTCGTTCGTAGGCAGCCCCCAGTCCGAAAAGCAAACGTATCGCGCTGGCCTCGTTACGCATGTGATTGAGGCCGGTTTTATACGTGGTAATTTCGTTTTCTGTCTGATTCAGCCGGCGGTAAGCGAAGGCCAAATCGAGCCAACTGTCGACCAGGGTATCGGCTACCTGAGTCAGGCGTATGAAATTATCCCGGGCCCGTTCGAAGTCTTCATCGGCGATGGCGATGCGACCAAGATAGTAGTAGTTGACCGGATGAAAATCGCTCATTTCGACGAGGGTCGAGAAAATCGAGTCGGCCTGGGCCAGTGAATCGGCACCAAAATAAATCGACCCCAGACGCCGGGCGGCCGCCTTGTCCATGGGCGATAGCTCCACCACCGCCACTGCATACGGTATTGCCTGGGGGATCGAATCGAGGTTAACATAGAGATTGGCCGTCATCCGATTGAGTAAAACGTCGTTCGGCACCACCGACAGGCCTTCTTTGTATACAGTCAGGGCCGAATCCGGAACTTGTGTCATTTCGTACAGCTCCCCCAGCCGGGCGAAAGTCATCAGGTTGGTCTCATCGGCGACGAGCTCAATTGATTTGTGAAGCGCACGTTTAGCGTCCGAGAACTGACGTTTCTCGGCGTAGAGCTTACCCAATTCCGACCAGAGCCGGTAATTCGCCGGCCGTATACGGATCAGGTTTTCGTAAGCCCAGATCACCGAGTCAATATCGCCATCCCGACGATATATACTCGACAGATACGAGTAGGCCATGGTATTGAGGCTGTCCAGCCGGATAACGTGGAGATACGTGTCGCGGGCGTTTCCCTTCTGCCCCAAATAGCGGTAGCACGATGCCTGCAGTTCCAGGGCAGGAACATCGACCGGATTGATGTATTCGAGGGTCTCCAGGGCATCCTCAAACTGCTCCATGCGGAACAATACATTGGCCAGGGAGTACCGGATTTCATATGAAGTCGGGTGAATCTGAAGAGCGTTTTTGTAGTTCTGAGCCGCCGAGACCAAGTCGTCCAGTTCTTCATATATGGAGCCATTGACGAACAGGTTAAACGCCCGGAGGCTGATCTGTTCTCGCTGGGGCGAATTGTCAACAACGGCCGTCTTAAGCTTCCCTTTCGGCTGGTTCACGGCCACAACATCGCGCTTGACGGCTGTCGATGAACATCCACCCATCAGCGCTATAGCACCAACAACAACCAGTGAAACGATAATATGCTTCATAGCGAGACTAACAACAGGTAAAGAATAACTCTACCTGCAAACCCTAAGTTATTATTTATGAGACGAATACATCGCCTCGAAACTATACTTTCAGCCGCAAAAAACGACGTTTCCCGACTTTGAGAACCATCTCAGCGTTCAGCTCAAACTCGTAGTCAGGATCGGTAATTTTCTGCTCATCTATTGTAACCGCACCGGCCTTAATAAGTTTCCTGGCTTCGCCGTTCGACTTCGACATCTTGCTTTTGGTAATAAGATGAACGAGGTATATCTGCTGGGGATTCAATTCCAATTTGACCAGGTCTTCCCCGGTTAACTCCGGTATGTTATCGGGAAGTTGCTTCTGGGAAAAAACCCGCTCGAACTCATCCTGGGCCTGCTGGCCTGAGCCCTCGGCGTGGTACATATCAACCAGCTTCCGGCCGAGTTCCTTCTTAATGACCATCGGGTTGAGGTCTTTCCGGCTTAAATCCTTTTTTATGCGCTCCAGGTCGTCCAGAGACACATCGGTCGTCAACTCATAGTAGGTGTAAATGAGGTCATCCGGAATAGACATCACTTTCCCGAAAATCTCCCGGGGCGGTTCCTCGATACTGACATAGTTGCCCAATGATTTGGACATCTTCTCGGCTCCGTCCAGCCCCACTAAAATCGGCATGGTCAGTATCGCCTGCGGTTTGACGCCGTAAGCCTCCTGAATTGTCCGTCCTACCAGGAGATTGAACTTCTGGTCGGTGCCGCCAATCTCCACATCCGCCTTAATAGCCACCGAGTCATAGCCCTGCATCAGCGGATAGAACAACTCATGAATCGAAATGGGCACGCCTTTCTCAAACCGCTTGCTGAAATCATCGCGCTCGATAATTCTGGCTACGGTGAATTTGGCCGCCAGTTCCATGATATCGGTGAACGACATCTCCTTGAACCACTCACCATTGAACCGAACTTCGGTTTTAGACTTATCCAGAATCTTGAAAAACTGCGCCTGGTAGGTCTCGGCGTGGGTCACTATTTCCTCGTGTGAAAGCCTCGGCCGGGTGGCCGAGCGACCGGAAGGATCCCCCACCATAGCGGTGTAGTCGCCCACAATCAGCACTATCTGGTGGCCAAGCTCCTGGAAGGTCCCCAGTTTGCGGATTCCGACCGTGTGGCCCAGGTGAATATCAGGAGCCGTTGGGTCAAAACCCTGCTTGATCCTGAGAGGCCGGTTCTCCTTGATTGAGACCATTAGTTTCTCTCGGAACTCATCCTCGGGCAGGACATCAACCGCCCCCCGGGTGATGGCTTTCCATTGCCTCTCGAATTCCCTCATCTCGCTGGCATCAAGCTTGTCGTCCATCGGCTCCTCAAACGAATCTTTTTTATGGTATCGGCATATAAACACAGGAGTTTGATAATGCCCTGAAAACGTCTGAATGGTGGTCAAAATAGCGATAAAACGTCAAAAATCAACCTATTAAACCTGCCTATTAAAACTTGACTGGACACCGAGTTGTCCTGAAAATGTATGCCATGACATCTATATACGCCAAAGGACGAACCCGTCGCAAGCGACTTCGCAATTCCATAATCGCCCTGCTGTCTCTTATAGTGATTCTGTTTGTTGTACTCACCTACCGGTTGGTATATATCTATCAGAGCGAGTTGCCATCTTTCGAACAGCTTCATAATATCGAACCCAGTCTGAAAACGAAAATCTACGACCGCAACGGCATCCTCCTGCAGGAGTACTTCAACGAGAACCGCGTCCTGACCCCGTTCAAAGATATCCCCCCGCAACTGGTGGATATGCTGGTGGCCTCGGAAGACCGGGAGTTCTACGACCACTGGGGCATCAACGTCCGGCGTATCTTTGTCGTTGCAGCCAAGAACATCATTCACTGGCGAATCACGGCCGGAGCCTCGACTATCACCCAGCAGCTTTCCCGCATGCTGTTTTTGACGCGCAAGAAGACCTTTGACCGAAAGATAAAGGAAGCCCTCACTTCCATCAAACTGGAACGCACCTACTCCAAAGAAGAAATCATCGAAATGTACTTCAACCAGTACTACTTCAGTCGGGGTGCCTATGGACTGGTGGCGGCTTCGCAATTGTTCTTCACCAAACCGGTCTCGGACCTGAATCTCAATGATTGTGCTATCTTAATAGGCGTGCTCAAAGGGCCGAATATCAACTCCCCCTTAAACAACCCGGACAAGTCCCTGCAGGCACGCGACCGGGTGCTCCATTCTTATTATCAATGGGGCGGACTGACCCGCCAGCAATATGATTCGCTCAAGAACGAACCACTGGTAATTAATCCCCCGGAAGAAAAGATAGGTGTCGCGCCGTATTTCACCGAGACGGTCCGGCGCTATATCCTTCACAAGTACGGTGAAGATGTCCTCTACTCCGGCGGCCTGAAGGTCTACACCTCGCTTGAGTACGGCCTCCAGCGCGTCGCCGAGGAAGCCGTGGCGGCCAAGGTTGACTCGCTTCGCCGGCGCATCCAATCACGCTATGACATCAACGACCGCAATTACACCCGCGTTATGGTGGACACGGTCGATGACCTAGGTAAACCGATCCGCGAGTACAAGAAAGTCCAGGGAGCGCTGGTCGCTATTGACAATGCCAACGGCGATGTCATCGCTATGGTCGGCGGCCGGTCTTTCGAGGAAAACAAATGGAACTGCGCCGTCCAGGCGACCCTTCAGCCCGGCTCGGCCTTCAAACCGTTCATCTACACCGCCTGCATCGACAATGGCTTTCATACCACGGACATTATCGATGATAACCCCATTGTGCTGGATATCCCCGGCACCAAGCAGTGGCGACCGCACAATTTTGATAACAAGTTCAAGGGACCGATCACTCTTCGCGACGGCATCCGGATGTCGCGCAACCTGATTGCTATCCGGTTGATTTTGAAGATTCACCCCGAGCAGGTCATATTCTACGCCAAACGCATGGGTATTAGCACTCCGCTCCAGCCGGTCGCCTCACTCGCCCTGGGTACCAGCGGTGTGAAACTGATTGAGATGGTCTCGGCTTTCAGCACTTTCCCCAACAAGGGGATCCATATCCCCTATCGATATATCCACAAGATCAGCGACCGCTACGGTCGGGTGCTGGAGGACAACTCCGCGGTGGTCAAAGAGGAAGTCCTCTCGGCACAGACCGCTTACATAATGGTCGACCTGATGCGCTCGGTCATTATGAACGGTACCGGTGTGCGCTCGCGATGGATGGGCTTCACCCGCCCCGCCGGTGGCAAAACTGGAACCTCGGACAATTTCTGTGATAACTGGTTCATGGGTTACACGCCACAAATCACCGCTGGCGTCTGGCTAGGCTTTTCCGAAGGCAAGACCTCCCTGGGCCGCGGTCAGGACGGCGCCCGCAACGGCGTGCCGCTCTGGACCAGGTTCATGATAGCCGCCCATGACTCGCTGCCAACACTCGATTTCGAGGAACCGGACGGTATTGTTCATGCCGATGTCTGCCTGGAGTCGGGGCAACTGGCTACTGACCGATGTGTCGATGTCCGCAACGAGATCTTTATTGAGGGAACGGAACCAACTTCTACCTGCTCGATCCATCCCTCGACTGGCCTGTATATCCCCCGTGACCGCGACGAGGTATCCGATACAACCGAAGACCGCCGCCATTTCTGAGCCGCGAAGCGGCCCTAATGCTTCGCCAACTGCGTTGGTCTTTTGCTTCGCCAACGGGGT
>JAUXCD010000217.1 GCA_030619085.1 Candidatus Zixiibacteriota bacterium | reverse complement strand
TTTTCGTTTTTCCATGAGATGCAGTATCTGGCGGCCAAAGGGTATGTGGTATTCTACACCAACCCGCGCGGTGGTTCCGGCCGGGGCGAAACCTGGGCGGCGGCTATTGCCGGCGGCTGGGGCGATCTTGACTACAAAGACTGCATGGCGGCCGCGGATTACCTGGAGAAGCAGAAGTTCATTAACCCTAAGAAAATGGGCGTCACCGGCGGTTCTTACGGCGGGTATATGACCAACTGGATGATCGGCCACACCAATCGTTTTGCCGCCGCCGTCACGCAGCGTTCGGTGGTGGATTTGAAATCGTTTGTCGGCTCATCGGACATGGGCTATTCACTGGAACGCGAGTTCGAAGGTTGGCCCTGGACCAACAGTGAGAACTACGAGAGTCGGTCACCTTTGACGTACTACAAAAAGGTCAAAACACCGGTGCTGATAATACACAGCGAGAAAGACCTTCGCTGCAATATCGAGCAGGCCGAGCAAATGTTCGTGAAGCTGAAAGCGCTGGGAAAGAGAGTCGAGATGGTACGCTTCCCCGACGAACCCCACGGTTTGTCTCGTCACGGTCGTCCGGACCGGCGCATTGCCCGGCTGGAATGGATCGTCAAGTGGTTCAGGAAATATATGAAGTAGTCTGTCTGATAGATATTTCTGAGGATAGCTTAACAGAAAAGTGCGGTTGGTCTGCCTTGTGGGTCAACCGCATTTTCTATACATAGGTGCTGCGAACGCTGTAGCCCTGCTCGCGAAGGAATCTTTGCGCCTCGACGCGGGTGCGAAAGACTTTGGAGATATCTTTGACCTCTCCCTTTTCGAACATGCGCTGAAGCTGGCCGTACCTGACAGGATCGTTCACGACATGAACCTGCATAATCATATTGTGTGCGCGGCACCACTTCATATGCTTGCCGATTTCATCGACCATCTCCGGAGTGCCCATCCTCCAGTTAATCAGGTCGACAACTCTTACCCACGGTTTTTTGACCAGCGGTTCCACGTCGCGTCTGAACTGCTCATGGAAATCCTGGGCTGTCTGCAATCGCCAGACCCCAAAAATCTTGTTATAGGCGATGTGGGCATCAAGATCGATTTCGATAGTAAAGTTGAAGCTCCACTTAGTCACTAGTGACTCCAGATTGTATTCTAGATAAAGAGAATTCAAGGATATCAGATACCAGCTAAAGTAATCAAAATCGATTCGAAATGTCAATGGTAAAAACCGACAGATTCCGAATGTTTTCGCTGTTTCGGCGCGGCCGGCGGGGCGATAAAACGCCCCCACCGGCCGGTCTCTTACTTCAGAGCAATGCCCGTACTCAGTACAAGACGTCTTCCCGGCGACGGGTAATCCATATCAGACTGCATAAACCCGAACTGATCGGGCCGACCGCGATCGGTCAAATCATAGCCGGTAAGTGACACAGAAATGGTACGGCTTAAAGCAGCCGTGGCGCTAATGCCAAATTCATACACCGGCGAAATAGTTTTGGTGCTACCGTCAAACAGGGTCATGTACCGGCTGGACGTGTAGACGAGGTTCAGATTGAGGTCAAATCGTTGTCGAGACATATCGAAGTCGGTGCGCCACTTGAAGGAAGGCACATAATAGGCGTCGATGAAGTCGTCGCCGCTATTGGTTGACTGCTGCGCCTTCTGGTAAACACCGGACCAGGCGGCGGTCAGGCCGTCGGTAATGCCGTAGCGGAGACTCAGATCAAGACCCCTGGTTTTGAAGCGCTTGACATTCCGGGGCACATGCCTGAAAACGGTGGGATCGTAGAAGTACTGAATCAACGAGTCGACCGTTTGGTAGAAAAACGTCGACCGAGCAGAGACGCGATTATCGCTGGAGGATGCCGACAGGGTAGCTATCAGTGAGCGCGAAGTTTCCGGTGCCAGTTCGGTGTTGCCGGCCGTATAAACCTCGTCGGCAAACTGCTCGGCGATAGTCGGCAGCCGAAAAGCATAACCATAGCCAATTTTCAGTCGAAGGAAATCAGCCGGTCTAAGCAGGAAACCGAGGTTGTAGGAGGGCTGGGCCTGACGGTTTTTGACAAACTGCAATCGTCCGCTGATATCCAACTCATACGTTGACGTCGCGTGGTAATTGGTGGTCCCCCAGACATCGAATTGATCCTGCGAGGCTGACCAGAAATTGTATGAGTCCCAGCCGTACTCGTACGGGGCCAAAGTCCCGACAGTGTTTGTCCCCTGCGTCCGGTCGCTACCCGTGGCCCGCATCGAACCCGACAGCCAGTCCACACCGGCGGCCACATCCAGCGGCTCCAGTTGCTTCATATAGCGGGCATTGACGCCCGAGGAGCGTTTGTTGTATATGGAGTGCATGTAGACATCGACCGAATCAACAGTGCTGTCGGTGAAGCTGAAATAATTGTAAAGGCCGTGGTAGTCGAGATTCTTCTTCTCCCAGAAAACATCAAGCTGTGCCTCGCCGACGGACGGATCGGTGAAACGGTACTGCATATCAAGCGAGTAATTTTCATCCATCTGGTGATCGTAAAGGCTCGACGACTCACGGCTACCATGGACCGGAGTATAAAGCGGATCCGGCTGGGGGCCGGGAACACCCAGGCTGTCATCGAAATAGCGTGCGGAAAGACTGGCGTGATGACGGTTGTCCTCGCTGAGATAATCGGAACGGACGTTCACAGTCCAGCGCTCGGAGCCGGCATTGTCCCGGCCGTTATCGGTTTGGGAGAAACCGGCCAAGGCGCCCAAACCGAAACGTCCCAGGTGGCGCGACAGGTTGACCAGGTAACGGCGCAACCCGAGAGTGCCGTATTTGGCGGTGACATCGACACGGTCCATCAGACTGGTGGGTGAGATGAGATTGACGATGCCGCCAACCGCATCGGAACCGTAAAAGGCCGACTGCGGCCCTTTTAGGATTTCCACGCGCTCGAATTCCTCGGCGCTGTAGTCGGACAGATTGAAGCCGCCCAGCGAGTAGTCCTTGACCACCCGTCCGTTATAGAGCAAAAGCATGTGACGGTTGAACAGTCCCCAGTTCGACAGCGTAGCCAGCGATCCCAGACCGTTGTAACTTCGAATGTCTATGCCGTTCTGGCCATCGAGCGTACCCTCCAGGTCACCCTCGCCCTGAACCGGCACGAGACGTACCACCTCAACGGGCCAAATCGACCGTTTTGAGGCGAGGTGAAAACGGTTGGCCGTCACAACGATGCTGTCGGCCAGCATCACCGGCGAGTGCTCATAATCCCTGGTCTGGGTGACTGTAGGTGACCCTGCCGCTGCCGAGTCGGTGTGCATGGCATAGTCCTGGGCCGCGGGTCCCGTCGCACCGCAAACCAGAATCAATGCCGCTGATACAAAGAAGCGCTTCATGGTAGCCTCCGGGGCTTACCCTGCCGCGCGCAGACGTTGCTGTCAGCCCACGCTGAGAGCAAACCCAAAGAGATTAGTCCTGCGGCAGGTTTCCTGGCTTCGGCATCGAACCTCTCGCAAGCGCCTTCCCCGTCCGATGACGAGTGGCCAGTTGCTTTGAGAGTAGCCGTTACAGTAGCGGGGCTGCGACGGACTTGCACCGTCTTCCCTATTATCCGGTCACTGTGGCCGGCACCACAAGGATTTCATAAGCAAGCTATACCGGCGTGCGGACTGTGTCAACAACTGATTGATTTGAGGAAAGAAGAAGATGGCCGGTCAGGTTACCGGTGGCGGAAGTAGATCTGCTGCTGCTCGTAGTCTATCGTAACCCGGTGACTCCTGAGAAAGGTTGCCCCCAGGATGCCCTCGAATTCACCGCGCGGGGTTGATTTTTTGAAGGCTGTCAGGTCGGCAATAACGGTCGCCACACTATCGGTGGACACGTCATCACCGATTTCAATCGTACTGATATAGCCGACCTCATTCGGCTCCAAAACCAGGTCCAGTTGTTCGGCCAGAGCCGGTGACACCACCGTCACCGACGCGCAGTAGTCCAGCAACATTGGGGCGGTGACATCATCGTTAAAGACCGCATCGACGATAATCAAATGACGGTAAGTCCGGTAAGGGATGGTTTCATAGCGTTTGCCGGTCAGAAAATCCGGCGGCTCGGTACTTAGTTCGATCTTTTTGGCCGGGTAGTCGACACTTACGAAGAAGTGGCGAAGGATTTCATAACCGATCAGGCCGTCGGGCACGCCAGCGCGCTGGTCTGTGATCACACTCCTCATATCGATAGCGGTTGCTTTGAGATTCTCAAGAATCTGGTCGCCGAATTCCAGAGATTTCAGCGAGATCGACCGAGCCGGTGAGCTACCGTCGATACCGGTCACGTCGCGCTGGGCCTGAAAGCGCGCGAACGAGAGATTATTCTTCTCGGCGAACTCCTCGTCAATATAGAGACGGTCGGCACCGGTGTCGATTCCGAAACGGCCCCTTGCCTCTCCATCGAGGACAACT
>JAUXCD010000025.1 GCA_030619085.1 Candidatus Zixiibacteriota bacterium | reverse complement strand
GGCGCTATATTCCGGTCTGGCCGGTGGCGGCGACATTGTCCTGATGCCGGAATTCCCCTACGATATCGAGGCTGTCTGCAACCAGGTAAGGGCACGTAACGCCCAGGGCAAGACTTTCTCAATAGTGGTTGTAGGCGAAGGAGCCAAGCCGATTGGCGGCGATGTTGTGGTGAAGCGGCTCGTGGAGAATTCTCCCGATACTATCAGACTGGGCGGTATTTCGCACCAGGTGGCGGCTCAGATCGAGGGGCTGATTAATATTGAATGCCGGGTGACTATTCTCGGGCATCTTCTGCGCGGAGGCAGCCCGACCGCTCACGACCGGATTTTGGCGACGCGGTTCGGTATCGAAGCTGTTAATCTGGTGGCTGACCGCCAGTTCGGCAGGATGGTGGCGCTGCAAAACAACGCCATTACCTCGGTGTCTATTGACGAGATTGCCGGCCGGCAGCGTAAGATCACTCCGGATCATTCGGTGATCAAGACGGCCCAGGCGCTGGGAATATGTCTGGGTGTGCCGATGGATGCGTCGCTCGAGGCTTATTACGCGGATTCCAATAAATAGTCTATCAGCGCCATACCACCGGCGGGCATTGCCGAATGCCAATCCCCAGAAAACGGAACATCGGAGGTATAATTGATCAGCTTGACATTCCATGGCGCCGCGCGATCCGTCACTGGCTCCAAGTATTTACTTCAGGTCAACAACAGACGCATTCTCGTCGATTGCGGATTGTTCCAGGGAAGACGTGAAATCAGGCAGCGCAACTGGGAACCCCTGGATTTCGATGCATCGGACATTGAAGCTGTCATCGTCACTCACGCCCATCTGGACCATATCGGATTTGTGCCTTGTCTGGTTCGTAACGGGTTCAACGGCGTTATTTACTCAACGCCTCCGACCGCTGACATGGCCGACGTCCTGTTGAAAGACGCAGGGCACATTCAGGAAGAAGATGCCGAGTATCGTAACCGCAAAAAAATCACCCGTCACGCCCCGGCTCTGCCATTGTTTACGGTGGAGGATGCCAAAAAGGCGCTGACGTTTTTCAAACCGGCGCCTTTCGGCCAATGGATCGAGTTGGGCAAGGAGATCAAGTTCCGTTATCACGTGGCCGGTCATATTCTGGGAGCGGCCTCGGTAGAGATTGTCCTCGATGACGGTGACAGGAAAAAGACCATTCTGTTCTCCGGCGATGTCGGCCGCTTTGGCGTCCCGCTGATAGTCGATCCAGCCGAGCCCCCGGAGGTCGATTACCTCGTGTGTGAGTCGACCTACGGTAACAGATTTCACCCACCTAATGACTTGTTTTTCGCCATGGCCAATCTCATAAACGAGGCGATAGAACGCAAAAGCGTTCTGCTCATGCCGGCCTTTGCGATCGGCCGCACTCAGCAGCTAACATACATGATCAACGTCCTGATCCAGCAAGGGGAGATCCCGCCGATTCAGGTCAATATCGACTCGCCGATGGCAGTCAAAGCCACGGAGATTTACTGCAAGTATCCCGGCTATCATTCGGTGAACACCGATGCTCTCGACGACGATCCATACGTGCTCTGCGACAAGAATGTCGTTCTGCATCGCAAGAGGAAGTCGTCGAAACTGCTCAATAAAGTCAAAGGTCCGGCGATCATCATCTCAGCCAGCGGCATGCTCACCGGCGGTCGTATTATGCATCACCTTATGCAGCGGCTTCCTGATCCCAACACGACACTGGCATTGGTCGGCTTCATGGCTGAAGGTACTCTGGGGCGGAAGATATCCGACGGCGAGAAACTGGTATATATTCACAAACAACGGGTGGAGGTAAATGCAAGGGTGGTGCATCAAAGCGGTTTGTCGGCACATGCCGATTACCTGGAGCTTATGCACTGGCTGGAGCCGTTTAAGACAAAACCCGATAAAGTATATGTGACGCACGGCGAGCTTGACAGCTCTCAGGCGATGCTGGAGCGCCTGACCGACGAGAGAGGGTGGAATTGTATGGTCCCGGAACTGGACCAGACCGTCGAACTATAATTGATGTAAAAAGGAACTATATGGCAGGTAGCAAGAAAACCAATGACCGCAAGAAGATGGTGGAACGCCTGAAGAGAGCCTCAGCGTACAGAATCGCTTTTCAGGACCAGGAGTTTCTGGAGGAGGATCTTAACCGTCCGGTTCGGCTGCAACTTGAACTGAGAAAGCCGGAGGTGATATTCCAGGAGAATAAGATCAATTCCACTATTGTGGTCTTTGGTGGAACTCGCATCGTGGAGCCGACCGAGGCGCGGGCCAGAGTCAGGCGTATTGAATCCCAGCTGAAAAAGAAGCCGGCCGATACCGCCCTGAAGCGTAAATTAAGAGTGGCCAAATCGGTCCTGGCAAAATCCCGGTACTATGACGAGGCCCGTGAGTTCGGACGACTGGTATCGCTGGAAGGACAGAAGGACGGACCGTATCAGGAATGGGTCGTGGTCACCGGTGGCGGTCCCGGTATAATGGAGGCTTCCAACCGGGGAGCGCACGACGTGGGAGCGAAATCAATCGGGTTGAATATCACCCTGCCGATGGAACAGGAGCCCAACCCGTACATCACACCTGAACTGTGCATGCGGTTTCATTACTTCGCCCTGCGCAAGATGCATTTCTTTATGCGTGCCAAGGCGCTGGTAGCTTTCCCCGGCGGCTACGGTACGATGGATGAGCTGTTCGAGGCTCTGACCCTGGTGCAGACCCAGGTGATCGAACCGCTTCCGATTGTGCTGTTCGGCGAAAAATACTGGAAGAGTGTGGTTGATTTCAAGCAACTGGTGGCCGAGGGAACTATCGACGAAGAGGACATCAATCTATTCGTGTATGCCGACAAGGCGATTGACGCCTGGAACTACATCAAGTACTTCTACAAGGCAAAGAACAACTCCCAATAATCAGCGATTTTGATTGTCCGATAAATAGAAAAAGCGGGGACATGTGTCCCCGCTTTCTTTTATGTCCATTCTGTGAGGGCTGTGATTCTTAGAATTTGGCTCCCAGGAACGTGCGCCTGGCGCCTTTGGCCGCCTCGATCTGACGAAGCACTTCCTTAAAGTGCACCTTGGTAATGTTGTCGAAGGCCGATGAGTTGACATTCTTTTTAACGGTCGTCTCGATAACATCAAGGTCATTGGCTGCCAGTGAGCGGGCGTCAGCAGGATAGATCACCGAACTGCCCAGATAGATGCCGGTAATAATGTTCAGGTGCACCAGTTGCTGCTGGCGGCGGAAGCTGTTGACATTTTCCGGCCCGACAATCTCGCTCCAGATTGAACGCCGCACGTCGGTGAACATGTTGTCCATGGTGTAGCGGTCGGCGCCGGCTGCGTATCGGAGCTGGTTATTGACCAGTCGGCCGAGAATGTACGGGCTGTACAGTATTGACAGGGCGTAGCGCTGTACCGAAAGAACCCGCGCATGAATCGGGTAATCCAGCTGAGCCACGGAGTAGTACACCGAGAACTGGAAGTCCGGGAATCGCTCGGGCTGCAGGCGATTCAACAGATCGGCCGGGAAGTCGAAGGCGTCGGCGGCGAAGATATTATCCGAGAGGAACTTGATAGCTCGCCGCTGGTCGGCCGCCGAGACAGGTTCAAATGGAACCTTGCCGTTGGGATCGCCGACGTGGTGACGGTAATGGTGCAGGCCGCCGACAAAGCGGGGCGCGAATCTGGCTGACTCGTAATACGAGCGCCAGCCCGAACCAAACACACTCAGGATCTTCTGATAGCGCTCTCCTGGTTTCTCAAATTTCTCCAGCGTATTCTTCCACAAATGTTTGGTCAGATTGATTTTGTGCTCACAGTATGCAATCGGGTCATCGCCCATGTCGAATTGGTTGCACAGGGGATCGACTGACTTGGGTGAACCGCCGAAAGCGTCTTCATCGGAACATCTGTAGAATAAGCGTCTCTGCGGACTCTGAGTCCACTAATAACTTCACGGTCTGTTTTGATTGCCTTGCTCAATGTTAGAAACGAAATACGTGAGATATTGTTCGCCTTTTTCTGTCAATTCGTAATAGGTATGATTGCGATGCTTGATCCATTTGTTATCAACGACACCTTTACGATAGCGCACCATCACAGCGTCCACGCGCCGAAGCAGTCCGGCTTCCTTTAGCCGCTGGTGCCTTTCAAACGCCTTCTGTTTGGGAATCGACAGCATTTTGGCCAGCATCAGCGAGTAGTCTATGCCGTATTGCTTGTGATGTTGCAGGACGGCGAAGTCGATGGCATCCAGATCGGCGAAATCATCGCCCGGACCTTTTGGCGGCTGTTCGATAATCTCCTGCCACTCCAGCTTTATCAGGCGCTCCGGTTCAACCCGGTCGAGGTGCCGGCAGTCATGGCGGTGTACCTTGAGGATTTTGTCGTAACTGTAGTATCCGGTGATGCTGTCGGGGGGAGCAGGGGTGCAACACTTGGCGAGAACGTAGTTTTTTTTCAATCGGGGCGAGCGGGACATGGTCAAATATACAAAATATCGGTCGGCAAGCAAACGGGCATATCACCAGATTCAGTTTGTGTTTTCGGTGGGCGTACAGTAGATTCTGACAAGTCGCCAACACAAAGGAGCTTATGGACAACTACCTGATTACCGAACCGGCAGGCATTCTGGCTGTGCTGGCTGCAGTAGCATCATTGTTTTTCTTCCTTGAGAAAAAGACCGGATGGCATCTCTTCAACTTCTTTCCACCTCTCATTTTCATTTACTTACTGCCGGTACTGCTTTCGAATTCCGGGGTTATTCCCAACAAATCGGGCGTGTATGATTTCATGGGCGCCAATCTGCTGCCGATGTTTCTGACCATCATGCTTCTTGATGTCAATGTGAAAGCGACTGTCAAGGTGATGGGGAAGGGGATCTTTGTCATGCTCCTGGGGACGCTGGGAGTTGTGATCGGGGCGCCGATAGCGTTGTTTCTGGTCAAGAACGGGCTGGGGCCCGAGGCTTGGAAAGGATTTGGGACGCTGGCTGGTAGCTGGATTGGCGGAACGGGCAATATGCTGGCCGTGGCCTACGCTATCGAGCTGGATGACAGTTCGCTCGAATTCGGCTACGCCGTTATTGCTGACAACGCTGTTTATCTTATTTGGTTGCCTATCATGCTGGCTTCGAAGAATTTTGCCTCGGTGTTCAACAAATTCACCGGGATTTCGGCTGACCGAGTGAAAAAGATGGAAGCGGCGGCGAAAGAGATGACTATCGAAAAGGGCCCGCTGGAGATGCGGCACTTCCTGTACCTGTTTTTCTTCGGCTTCTGTGCCACCGCGCTGGCCACCTGGATCGCCGGGCTGATTCCACCGTGGCCGCCGATTCTCTCGTTCAACACATACAAAATCCTGATTGTTACGGTAATTGGAATCGGACTGTCATTCACCCGGGCCAGCAAGATTCCAGGCTCGCACGCTCTGGCGATGGCACTGATTTACCTGTTTGTGGCTCGAATGGGGGCCAAGGCCGACCTGTCTAATCTTAGCTTTTCTGTTATTTGGTTCCTGCTAGGCGCCTATATCTGGATTTTCATACACGGCTTTTTCTTGGTGGGGGCAGCAAAACTGTTCAAGGTCGATGTCCACACGGCGGCCATTGCATCGGCGGCCAATATCGGCGGTGCGGCCTCGGCGCCTGTGGTCGCGGCTTACCACAACCCCAACCTCGTGCCCGTCTCGATCCTTATGGCGCTGCTGGGATATGCTGTCGGCAACCCGGCTGCGATTCTCGCGGCGATGTTGTGTCACTGGGTTCAGTAGTCAGGTAAGTAGATGACTCTGGTGGCGGGGTTATTCTTCGATCTCGCCATGCATAGCTACGAAGCGAACGGGGTAGAGGACTCTTTTGTCAATCCCCTGTGTGGTTTTGCGCAATTTGACCAGGTTCTGACTTTCCCAGACAGATTTTCCGACCGGCACAATCATCCGGCCACCGTCGGCCAGTTGCGCCAGTAGAGCATCGGGCATTCGCGGCGCCGCAGCGGTGATGATGATGCCGTCAAACGGCGCTGCATCCGGCCATCCTATGCTGCCGTCGCCCAGTCGCGTGAAGATGTTTTTGTAGCCGAGTTTGTTGAGAATGCGCTCGGCGCTTTCGGCGAGTTGGGCAATGATCTCAATTGTGTATACTTCGGAAGCTACTTCCGCCAGGACTGCCGTCTGGTAACCGGACCCGGTGCCGATCTCAAGAACCCTGCTTCCGGAGGTCAATTCCAGCTCCTCGGTCATCGATGCTACGATGTAGGGCTGTGAGATGGTCTGTCCTTCATCAATCGGCTGTGGTCCATCCGTGTAGGCGCTGCATCGGTATTTCTCGGGAATGAACAAATGGCGTGGTACCTTGCGCATGGCCTCAAGCACTGCCGTGTCACAAATCCCTTGGTGGATGATCTGTTCATCGACCATACGCATACGTTGCGTGTGGTAATCCGATTCCTGTGAATTTCTGTTACGGTTAAACATATTTTCGGCGACCCGGCTTTGGGTTGGAAAGCCTGACTTATACATAATTGCTTGACATCAACATGAAAAGCAAAAAAGCTGTCGGTCGAATCTTTTTGAATGAACAAAAAAGGACCGGCGGAGGCCGGTCCTTTGATTAACGCGATTGATGCGAGCTACGTTTACTGACAGCAAGGCGGCGGACCGCCGCTGAACATGAAGTCCACGTAGTACGTCAGGTCGGAAATGTCGATTATATCGTTGCAGTCAACAGAGCCCGCGATGAGTGGGTCGGGAGCCGGTCCGCTGGCGAACAGGTAATCGACCAGGAAAGTCAGGTCGGATATAGTCTGGCCATCGCTGCCGCCGTCGATGTCACCGCACGCATATTCCAGATAGGTGAAATAGAACGGGTTCGACTGATACAAGGACGCGCTACCGGCGCTGTCACGACCCTGCACGCGCCAGCCATAAATAACGCCGTTCTCGAACAAGGAATCACCGACAATAACGGAATCGGCGTACACCATCGAGTCAACCATGATCGTGAAGACAGCGTCATACAATTGCAGACGGAAGTATTCCGGGGATATCTCGTGAGCGGGCAGCGTTGCGCCCCGGGTCCACTTGAGAGTGACGTCGTTCTTGACGTTGGAGTCATCGGCCGGTTCAAGCTGAGTCGGGACCGGTGGCGCTTCCGAGTCGAGTAAAAATGATATTGAGGATGAATAAGAGCCGACGTTACCGGCTGAATCGGCCCGATGAGCCCGCCACCACCAACGACCCTCTGCAATCGAATCCGGAATCAAATAGGTCAGGCTGGTGATTGGCTCGTAGGCAATAACGCCGGCAGCGAAATCCGCCTGCTGGCAGATCTGAATAATGCTATACTCGGGAGCTTCCTGCGTGTCGACCCCTTCCCGGGCATAGGCAAACTTGAACGAGAACTGCTTGAAGCGCACGTACTCCCCTTCCAAAGGAGAGGTCAAGAGCAGCGACCCCGGCGCTACGTTGTCCACGACAAAACTGCCGGGCTGAGCCTGAAGCGAGGTAGCGTTCGCGCCGTAGTACTGCCTGACCGCCCAGTAATAGCGGCCATCGTCAAGCGAATCGGCTGTTGGCATCGACAACTGATTGCTCGTCAGCCCGCTGTAGGTGTTGACAACACTGGAAATGTCGGCATCGGTGGCGATATAGAGCGTGGATGAATCGCCGGCTCCGTCCCATTCGAAGTTCAGAGAGCGCTGCTGGGTGTAGAAGTCTGTTTCGGGAAGCAGCAACGTCGGCGGCTGATAAGGATTAACTACCGTCAGCAGGAATGACGCGCTGTTATAGACCCCGCCGGAGGAGGAGGCCATAATGACGATAGTATCAGTTACCAGGTGCTCGACCTCGGCCGGAACCGTCACCGAACCACTCATCGGAGCGTCACCGAATGGTGTCAGAAGCACCGTGGTGTAGCCCGGACTGACCGTCCAGCCCAATGCCGACGAGATCGTGACAGTTGTATTGTCATTGGCGTTGCCCTGATTGCTCACCGTGAAATCGAAACTGACTACGTCTGGCGACAAGGCGCTGTCGTCAATTGGGGCGGCTACGGTCAGACCGTAGTAAGCACTGGCGGTGACTTTGACAGCCGCATCGATCGACACACCGGCGTTGAGCAAGCTTGAGGCGGCGCATATGATAGAATCGGCGTCGCCGGCCAGAGAGTTAGACGGAATTTCGACCGTGACCTCAAAGTACGCGGAATCCCACGGGTCCAGGGTCACGATGGTATCGATTGACTGAAGCAGCCAGAAGTTGTCATCGGTAATTGTGACGTTCAACGAATCGCGGTTGGCGCCAACGTTGGTTACCCAGAAAATGATCGTAGTCAGCGCACCCGGATCATCAGTGATGTCATCCACGTCGAATACCGCCAGCGCGGCCAGGTTGCCGGGCGTGTAAATGCTGTCGGGGGTAAACACCAACGAATACTTCTGCGGGCCGTCCGGGATATTATAACCGGCTACACGTGCTTTCCACAAGCCTGGTAAAGGATTGTCAATCTCGACTGTCTCGACATTGTTGGTCCGGTCAATGCCTTTGGTGGCCGGCATTTGGGGCAGCTCGTCATCGAGTACCCACGGCTGTTCTTCGAGCGTGAAGGGATCAATTAACGTCAGATCCAGGTCATTGATCAGCGCCTGGGAAGCCGACGAGGTGCCGCCCGGATCATCCCAAACGAGAGTAGCTTTGAGTTTTGAAGCGCCGCTGGGAACTGTCAGGTCGTAAGTGTGCACGATACCGGTGCTGATTTCACTTTCAAAATACGACGGTTCTCCGGCCTTGATTTTCTCAGCCGCCGCCACGCCGTCAACTTTACCGTGACCATAAGAATAATCCGGTCCGACATTGCCCAGGTCCACGGCGGTGTTGATCAGGATGGCTTTATAGGTCGAAGGGATAATTGACTGTGCGAAAAAGGTCGTCTGGAACTGCTCCACCAGCAGGGCGACCGTGCCCGCTACTGCCGGGGCGGACATTGAGGTACCGCACATGCCACCATAGCCGCCACCGGGAACGGTGCTGGTGACAGCGTTGTCACCGCCGGACTGACAGCCGGGTCCGACCACATCGGGCTTGATTCGGCCGTCATCGCACGGCCCCCAGGATGAAAAGCTGGTCATGGTGCTGTTGTTGGAGTTTATAGCACCAACCGTGATAAGATTTTTGGCGGTACCGTATGGGGTGACAGTATTAAACGTCCAGCCGATGGAACCGCAATACGACGAGGACGAGCCTCGCTGGTTTCCGGCGGACCAGACAATTACGATCGGGGCGCTGAGTTCACCCCGCACCGTGTTGTCCAATGTGGCGCACGAGGTGAAGTAATTTCCAAGCGTTGACTGACAAGCCAACTCTGTCGCCGGGTCGCCGACGCCCGTTCCCCAGGAATTGGTGCTGATGTGCGCACCCCAGAAATCAATGGCGGATGAGTATTCTTCGACTATCTCCGAGGTAGATCCCCACCAGAGGAAGGACATAAGATTGGCCTGCGGGGCCATACCGCGATAAGTGCCGCTGGAGTTGGCGCCCGAACCCATAACGGTTCCGGCTACATGAGTGGCATGGGTGCCTATGGAAGTATTGTCACCAAGTACAATTCGACCGAATAGGTCGGGATGAGACTGGTCAACGATACCACCGTCCCATTCGGCTACTTTGACACCTGCACCGGTCAAGCCGTACGGCAGTTCCTGAAGAACGGCCGCACCGGTGTTGTCACGACAGGAATTGTTGTGCTCTTCCGGCGGCGGCGCGGCCTGTTCAATCCACAACACAGCATCGATCTCCGACAGGCGGTAATAGGCCGGTTCCGGCAATATCAAGTCGATAGCATTGGTGGTGGGGTCAAACCCGATTATCTGCGCATCAAAATCGTTTTCGAAACGAGTGGCCCAGGCAATCTGGTCTTCATCGGTATGCATCACCACTGTGAACTGGACCAGGTCATCACCGCGGCGAGCCCAGTCACCGATACCGAGTTCGGTGATCATCGGCGATATCTTGTCTTCGGGACGGATGCCGTCAAACCAGCGGATATTGTAGCGGTCCAATACCGATTGGTCTATGCTGCGGTTCAACCGCGCCGTGTAGGTGAAATCCGGAATGTACTGAAGGATTTCCACTCCGTCGTTGGTGAGTCTGGCTCGGTCATCATCGGTGAGCGGTCCTGTGAACTGAACCAAAATGTGTTTGTCTTGCAGGCTGCCTGCGCGGACCGAGGCGGATGTAACTACGTCCGGGGTGAAGGTCCGGGTTTTTAGCTTGACGGCATAATCCAGATCGGCAAACGTGGGGGATGCGGCAAGCATAAGGACAATGAAAGCAACCAGCGTGCGGGTCTTTGTTGTCATGTACAATTGTACCTCAAAAGGATTTGGGGTTATTTATTTTCCTATTTATGAGCTGACAAAAATGCAACTTTAGCAATATAACGCATAAGAGTCACATGTCAACCACTATCACGTTGTAAGACATAGAATTACGGTGGGAACCGGGTATCGAGGACTAAATCCGTATGATTTACAACGACTTATGTAAAATCAAACCAAGTCCTAAAATAAGGAACTGATGAAACACTGGCTTTTTAAATCTGAACCGGGAAGCATTTCGATATCTGATCTCGCGGCGAGTCCGAAAAAGACTACACACTGGGAAGGTGTTCGCAATCTCCAGGCCCGCAATTTCCTTCGTGACGATGTCGCCCGGGGCGACCTGGTGTTCTTTTATCACAGCAACGCCAAGCCATCGGGTATTGCCGGTATCTGCAAGGTTACTCGTGCTGGTTATCCTGATCATTTCGCCCTTGATCCCGAAAGCAAGTACTTCGATCCCAGGGCATCAAAAGACAATCCGATTTGGTATATGGTTGATGTCAAACTCGGGCAGAAGTTTAGCGAAATTATCCCGTTAAGCAGGCTCAAGGAAACGCCCGGTTTGGAGGGCATGATGGTTTGCCGGCGGGGTAGTCGGTTGTCGATTCAACCGGTTACGGCGGGCGAGTGGAAGATTATAGTCAAATTGGCGGCACGACTATAAGTGAAACCGTGTTTGTCTATATTGTCTTGACATCAGGACATAAATATATAACTTAGTTGGTTATTGCTGGGGTAGTTCAGTTGGTTAGAACGCCTGATTGTGGATCAGGAGGTCGGCGGTTCAAGTCCGCCCCCCAGTACTTTTTTATGCCCGGGATTAACCTTTTTCTCAATCTGTAAAGCGTACATGTTGGCATTTGGTGGCCACTGCCTCCGGTGTGATATGTCACACGTAAGGGGTGACTATAATGGAATTCAGAAAGGCCGTTTCGTCAGACCTGGAGCGTCTTTTCCAAATCGATACGATTGTACCCTCGGACCCCACAAGATCCGAATACATCACCACCGCCGTTGCTTCCAACGATATCTGGGTTTGCCTTCGCGACCACAAAATAGTGGGTTATGCAGTGCTGAATCATTCACTTTTCAATCGTCCCACCGTAGATATGCTTATGATTGCCGTCGAACATCGTAAATCCGGGATCGGAACCGAGTTCATGAAGCACCTGGAGAAGTTAAACGATAGGGATGAACTCTGGACATCGACCAACCTGTCCAATAGCCCGATGCAACGACTTCTTGCTTGCCTGGACTATAAGCTGACAGGTTATGTCGATAACCTTGACCCCGGTGACCCGGAGTTGATATTCTTCAAAAAACTCCGAAAGGCGTAATACCCGTAGAAACAGCCTGGAACAATCGCAGTCGAGCGGCGGCCAATCTGATTCTTAACCGCTGTCGTAAGGAACAGCCACCACAGATTGTCGCCATCGCTATAAAGGCTCAGTACCGGCTTTCTATAAACTTTGGCAGAGGAAGCATCCTCACGTGGCTATCACTGCGGTTGCCCGGGAACTCTGTGGATTCGTCTGGGCCGTACTCAGAGAAACGCCCCAGATCCAAACCTGAGGCGTTGCAAGAATCCTCGAGAGGAGGACTACGACAGGAGAATCCTCGTCTGAAGTATGGGGTACGGGATCGAGCCTTAACCCGCGGTACTATCTACAAAGATCTGGTGGTTGACATTGACGGCGATGGTACTTTCGATGACACGCTACAAATGGATCAAGATTTTCCAACCGATGTAGATCATGATGAACACAGCGAAGTCCTACCTTACCACTTCGAACTGTCTCAGAACTACCCTAATCCTTTCAACCCTGCAACTACCATCGAGTATAGTTTGCCTGAGCGGAGCCATGTGACAATAGAAGTGTTTAATCTTATTGGCCAGCGAGTGATAACTCTAATTGATCGTGAGGAGCCAGCCGGATCATATGCGATAACTTGGGATGGCACCACTAACGCTGGTAAACCAACAGCTACGGGCGTCTATCTATATCGTTTCCAGGCAGGAGATCATGTTGAGACCAAGAAGATGCTGCTGTTGAAATAGGCTGAAAAAACGGTCACCATTCGGCCACAATATGATATAAGTCCTTACCGGTGCATTTGTAAGCCTATATCTCACAATAAAACCGAATAACGTGCAACCATTCTGGTTACGTTTTGGTCACAGTAAAATGAAAACGGTCTGCTATGGCGACCAGGGCCGAGGGCAATTCGGTTAGTGATTGTTGTTGACGGTTAACAAGGCGGATGGCTATTTTTGTATCCACACGATAAGTCTTGGAGTTTTGACATGGCGACATCTGCAAAGACGACCTACCGAGGCCCGATGATTCACATCCGACTGGATGGGGAAACTCACAGACAGCTTCGAATTCTCGTGGCGAAGAAGGACACCACGATTCAGCAACTGGTTAACGATTTGATTCTGCGGGAAGTTGGAAGATCGAATAAACAAATACGGTCGAAACAGGAATAGCTTGAAACTCCGGGAGAGTGCCAGTGTTACAGTTTCTTTATGTCGTGTAAACCGAATTACAGACTGAAAGGATTCTATGTGAGTATACTCAAAGAACTTCATCTAAATGCGGTCGCAGGCAATATCCTTTTGATCATACTGTGCTGCTTTCAGTCGGGTGAGGCGCAGACAATCTCCTTGGAAGAGTTTCTATCGACTGTTAAGCAGAATCATCCATTTTTCGAGCAAGAATCACTATCAGTCAATATTAGCGTAGAATCCCAAAACAGGTACCTTGGTGATAAAGACTGGATAATAGAGTCATCTCCTTTCATCAGCTACGAGAATAGGACTGGCTTATTCAACACGACATATGATAAGTTGAGCCAGGTACAGATAAACGGTTCCCTTCAGAAGAAATTCTGGCAAACTGGCGGCCGGTTGTCGACCTCATATTCTGCTGCATACGCCGATCAGGAGTATCGCACTCTCTATTCCGGAAACCCATCAGAGTTGTTCCGACAGCAACTTTCATTGACATACTCACATCCGTTGCTAAGAAACAAGAGCGGGATTCTTGATCGACTTGAGTATGAACTAGCCGCACATACCATTGATTTCACTGAAATCCGATCATTGGAAAACCAGGAAGATTTCTTGCTAAACATGGGTACTAGTTTCCTTGATTGGGTTTTCCTGGAGGAACAGCTGAACATTAACGAAGAACGGCTTCGCCTGGCCGAAGAACAACTCGCCTCATCAAGAGATAAGTATGATGCTCACCTGATAGACAAGGTCGATGTATTGAGGCAAGAAGATGCGCAAAGGATTGCTAAGCAAAATGTGGTTCTCTCTCAATCCCAAGTATCTGCAAAACGGACCGAACTAGCTGTACTTTCGCAATCACCGGAGCTCGGCGAGTTACAACCAGAACACGATGTCTACAGCATGGTTTCGCTTGAGGAAGTTGAACAGACGATTGGTCGATTGAATGATGATTCGCGGGTCCTAACAGCATTCAACGTGTTGGTGGATCAACTCACTCACAAGATCTACGGGCTATCGAATATGACAAGACCACAACTTGATCTGAATCTCGGTACGGTGCTGATTGAAGATGATGAGAGTTACGGTAAATCGTTTGGTGGGGATAATCCCAGTTTGTTTGTCGGTCTACAGTTCACATATCCGCTGGGTAATCATACCAGCAAAGCCGATATCAGGAAATCTGAAATCGAGTTATTACAGCTTAATGCTGAGCGAAAGACAGTCTTTCTCAATCTGGAATCCTCCATAAGGAGTATTCTGATCCAGATAAGAGAAATGGAACATGTCATGGCGCTTAATCTGAGTCAAATCGAGTCTGCCAAGGAACGTACACTTGAAGAAATAAAAGTTTATGAACAGGGACGGGGCGATATGACATTTGTAATTCAAAGTCAGGATAACGAGGCGAGCTCGCGGTTGATATATCTCCAGAACGCTATCGCCTATCACAAGTTTGTTTTACACTATCGAGCTTTGCGAGATCAATTGCTTCAATCCGAATAAGGAAGATATGATGAGTTCGTTCTTTAGGTTTTTTGCCAGTCGCCACAAACTGGCCAATCTTTTTACCATTGCGGTACTACTTCTTGGGTTTTATTCCCTTTCGTACATACAGCGTGACCGGCGTCCTCATATAGATTTTGGTCAGATGACAGTGACCACTCGATACCCAGGTGCATCATCAGAGGATGTTGAACTGAACGTGACCAACAAGATTGAGGAACAATTGAAGGGGGTAAGGGGAATTGAAGACATTATATCTTTCTCGATGGAGAATATGTCGACCATCCAAGTGAATCTCGATCCGGATGCGAGTAATCCGGAGGAGATCAAGTTGGAAATTAGAGAGGCTGTGGGCAGAGTTACTGACCTTCCCGAAGAAGTTGATGATTTACCGTTGGTGAAGGATATCAAATCCTCCATCACCCCGATTCTCGAGGTTGGTATTACCGGCGATATGCCATACTCGGAGAAACGACTGATTGTCGATCGCTTGCAGAAGCAACTGGAAGAGTTGCCGGGCGTATCCTCCGTTGAAAAGTATGGATATCGTGCTCGTGAGATAAAGATAGAGGTGAAACCATCGATGCTGGAGGATTACCAGATTTCGCTCGGCGAGATTATTGCGGCCATTCAGGGGCAAAACATACGGGCTACAGCGGGGACCTTCGAATCTTATACTACTGAGAAAAGTGTAGTTACAATCGCCCAGTTCCGTGATCCAATTGAAGTTGGCGATGTGATCATACGGTCGACTTTCGAAGGCCTGCACGTAAAAGTGAAAGACCTAGCTATCATCCGTGATGATTTCGATGACGAGACCGTTATCTCGCGCGTCAATGCTCAACCTGCCATGTCTCTGTTGGTGAGCAAGAAGGAAAACGCTGATATCATTCGAACAGTGGATGCCGTGAAGCGGCTAATATCGAAAGAAAAAAGCCATTTTTCTGAAGGTATCGGTGTTCACTATGCCAACGATGCCTCTAACCGTGTTCGAAGCAGAATGGATGTCGTTCTCTCTAACGCCGTTATGGGATTCATATTGGTCATAATTGTGCTGACTGCGTTCCTGAAGTTTCGCACCGCACTTTGGGTGGCACTCGGCATTCCGGTCACTCTTCTGGGTGTGATTTTCTTGTTGCCGATATTCAATGAACTTCTGAGTTCTATTGCTCTGGCGGCTATGGTGTTGGTCTTAGGAATTATCATTGATGATGCAATTGTTATAGCCGAAAACATTCATCGTCACAAGGAAAACGGGAAATCCCCCATAGAAGCTGCCACGGAAGGTATCAAAGAAGTTTTTGCGCCCGTGGTTACAACAATACTTACAACGGCCCTGGCTTTCATTCCAATGTTTTTCATTTCCGGTCGCATGGGGAAATTTATCTATGTGATTCCCCTGGTCGTGTGTCTGGCATTGTTCGTCTCATTGATTGAAGTTACAGTGGCTCTTCCAGCTCACATCATCGGAGGTATGAAACGTAAGGCAGGTCAGAAGCAGGCTGGTATGAGTAGGACTTGGCTCCTGCCAATCCAGAGATTATTCAAGTTTGTTATCTACTATGTACTCAAGGCACGCTACGTGTTTGTTGCTGTTTTTGTCCTGCTATTTGTGTTCTCTGTGAGATACGCCATAATGAATATGGATTTCGTGCTATTCCCAAGTGGTTCTGCCGATGAACTAAGTGTTCAAATTGAGATGCCAATTGGCACACCTCTGCAAGGTACATCGAAAAAAACAGCCGAGGTGGAGCACTTGATCGACTCGCTCCTGGGAGATGACCTTGTTTCTTCAATTACGAGAATAGGCCGGGGAGGAGATTTTGCCGGGGTCGAGGTTGAAAATATGGCGCAGATTTCTCTCATTCTCACACCAACTACTGAACGTGATAGAACCGGTGTTGATATCGTAAAAGAATTACGACAGAAGGGCCGGGACATACCGGGGATAAGCAAGATAATCTATTCGGTAAAGTCTGTAGGGTTTGCGCTTGCCGGCAAACCGATATCATTGAGGATAGTAGGTTCAGATGATGCTATGAGAAGAGAACTGGCGGATTCAATAGAAACTATCATGTCCTCTATAGATGGCATTAAGGATATTGAAAGGGATGACAAGTACGGTAAAGAACAGATTGAAATTGTCGCGAATCGTGAGAAGCTGGCAAGGGCTAATTTGACTATAGCAGATATTGCTCAGAATATTCGCATTGCATACGATGGGCAGATTGTTACCTCTGTGCGGTACGGTGAAGAAGATGTCGATTTTCGTGTCTCCCTTCAGGCAAAAGCCCGAAAGAACCTGGACTACTTGTCAGACTTGTTAATCCCAAACAAAAAAGGACGGTTGATTCCATTGGGCGAAGTGACAAACTTCAAAACAGGTCCGGGGCCAACGAATTTTTATCACTACAATGGTGAAAGAGCGGCAACCATTTCTGCAAGTGTCGATCAAGACATAACATCTCCGATGGCCGCCACAAAGAGTATTCTTGGAAAGATCGATATTGATAAGGATTGGCCGGGAATGCGGATTAAAACTGGTGGCGAATCAAAGGAATCGAGTTCATCAATGATTGATCTTCTGGTGGCACTTGCCCTTGCCGTGATAGGCATTTACTTCCTGCTTATTCTGCTATTTGATTCATTCTCTCAACCGTTAATTGTCTTGCTGGCGATTCCGTTCGGGCTTATTGGAGTCATTGGAGCTTTTGTGCTTCACGATCAAGCACCAAGTTTTGTAGGTATGCTCGGTGTGATTGGCCTGGCAGGGGTTGTTGTTAATGATTCTCTGGTGCTTGTCAGTTACATCAATCGGCTCAAAGAAAGAGGCAATAAGCTGAACATGCTTCAGATCGTTATCGAAGGAACAACGGATCGACTTCGACCGATCTTGATAACGACATTTACTACCGTAGCAAGCTTATTACCTCTGGCGTATGGCATAGGGGGTTCGGACGAGATGATGACACCTATGGCGCTGGCTCTTGGTTACGGGCTTCTGTTCGCGACCTTCCTAACGCTCGGTTTGGTGCCTTGTTTCTACCTGATAGGGCAGGATGTCGGTAAATTCTTCAAGAGGCAAGATAGTTAGCTTTATTACCTTGAAGGGTCCATTATCGGCCAAGAAAACGGTCACAATTTGGTCACAACAGTGTGTAAATTCTTGTGCCACAATGAGAGTATGGGGTTCGCCCCCCCCCTTTATTATAATTCATTATAAATCAACAACTTGTGACGACTCGAACGGGTGGACGATTAACTGGTACCCCCGTCCGCCTGCTATATCTCTGAATATCGTGCAATAACTTACGACGTCTGTGGTCACGATTTGGCCACAGGCCAGCATGCCGATTGATGTTTTTTGGGGAATTCTGCCATCGACCGTGCAGCCTCGGCTCATACTCGCACATCGTTAGTTGTCTTTAGTCTTGCCACCACTGAGCGGTCAACCACTGCAAACAACATGAGTAGAAAAACCCCAATGAGAGGAACGGCAAAGGTTTGAGCTGTTCCCCCGGTCTCTGAAGTGAGTTGAATTGCATAAAAATACGTTGACATAAGCTGTATCCATATCAGACTAGGCTATCAAAAGACCGGATGGTTTTCGTCTGATGTAATCAAGAGCCGGCTCCGGTGTGAGTAATCAAAGAAAACCCCCGGCAAACCGCGAATGTGGTTGGCCGGGGGTAAGGTTTACCTGTGTATTACCGCTCTCGGCGAGCGGTCATATCGGTAGTCTCATCAGCAGGTCGGCGGCGGTCCTCCATGAAAGAGATATGAGACGATATACGTCAAATCGGAAATGTCAATACTGCCGCTTCCATCAACATCAGCCGCCTCGCTGACCGGCGGTGGCGGTCCACCCCCGAAGAAGTAGTCGGCCAAGAAGACGATGTCGGAGATGTCAGCTGTTCCTCCGCTGCCATCGATGTCACCACAGATATAACCGCCATCGATATACAGATCGAAGTTCACTTCATCGGTGGCGCCCACGTGGTCGGTGACGAGGGCGGTGAAACCGATTGTGCCCCCAACCACAGGAATTCCCGACACCAGTCCGGCGCTGGACAATGACAGCCCGGTGCTTTCGAGGTCGGAGTTCTTGTCTGTCCAGACCAGCGGTGTCGTGCCTCCGGAGGCATGAATCCAGTTGTGGTAATTGAACCCCACCGCGCCGTCCGGCAACGACGATGTGTAAATGCCGGGCTGAGGACTAACTGTGAAGCTGAACTGCTTGAAGCAGGTGCTGTCCAGTTCATCCGTTACTTCGGCCGTGAACGAAAGCAGGCCGGTCGTTGTCAGCGTACCCGAAAGCAAGCCTTCCGATGAAAGGGTAAGCCCGGTTTCGGTCAGATCCGAATCACGGTCCGCCCAGGTGACGTTGCCCGTGCCGCCGATGCACACCAACTGCTGTGCCATCGGGC
>JAUXCD010000001.1 GCA_030619085.1 Candidatus Zixiibacteriota bacterium | reverse complement strand
CCGGCTTTGAGCAGTACCTCACTGACGCGACTGACCGCCAGGGCCGGGCCGCTGCGCTGGTGATGGCCGGCGGCGAAGATGACGTTGTCGCCACCGTGCGTTTTTGCGCGGAGCATAGTCTCCCGGTGATCCCCCGTGGCGCCGGGACCGGCCTGTCCGGAGGCTGCGTGCCAACCGGCAGCGGCATCGTCCTGTCCACGGAAAACCTGGCCGATATCTCCGTCTATCCGCAGGAGCGGATCGCCGTCTGCGGGCCGGGTGCGATCACCAAGGACCTGGCCGATATGGCCGCCTCGTTCGGCCTGGCTTATCCCCCCGATCCGGCCAGTTATGACGAGTCCACCCTGGGCGGTAATGTCGCCGAAAACGCCGGTGGCCTTCGCTGCAAACGCTTCGGTGTGACGCGTGACTATATACTGGGAATGCGCGGAGTCACGCCGGCGGGCGAGATAATCGAGACCGGCAGCTATATCGGTAACCGTGGTTTCAACCTTGGCGATCTTCTGATTGGCTCCGAAGGCACCCTGGTTGTCCTGACCGAAATCACCGTGCGACTTATTGAGGCACCCCGGTCGGGCATCACCGTCCTGGTGGCATTCGACCATGCGAGTGACGCCGCCCAGACTGTTTCAGATATAACCGGAGCCGGTATTATCCCGACCGTTTTGGAGTTTCTCGATGGTGACGCCGCACAATGCTCCAACGAATACGAGAAGAACGAAAGCCTGGACACCGTGGCCGCTATCCTTCTTATCGAAAGCGGCGGCGATGACGCAGACCGGCAGGCGGCACGGATCGCGGATATCTGCAAGAACAACCGGTGTTCGTATCTTCGCACCGAGAGCGAACCGGAAAAGGCTGACCAATTGTGGAAGATCCGCCGCAACTTGTCACGAGCCACTAAAGAGCTGGCCAAAGTCCGCATTTCCGAGGACGTGGCTGTTCCTAATTCAAAATTCCCCGAACTGGTAGCCTTCGTAGACGACATGAACCGAACCAGTTCAGTCCGCATTAATTCCTACGGGCACGCCGGTGACGGCAACCTGCATGTCAATTTCCTCTCCTCCACCGGTAGCGCCGGTGACCTGCAAGCAATTGAACAGGCCATAGACCGGCTCATGTCTAAGACCCTGGCTTTAGGCGGCACTTTGACCGGTGAGCACGGAATCGGGCTGGAAAAGAGGAAATACTTGGCGGCCGAGTTCGACTTAGCGACAATTTGCACCATGAAAGGTCTAAAAGCTATATTTGACCCCTCCGGCCTACTCAATCCGGGCAAGATTTTTCGTTAAATAATCAAAAAAGCAGGGCAATCGATCAAACCCGTCTTGACACGGCGAGAAATATGTAGTAGTTTTTTGCAATGTGAAACATTTCACATTACTGATTGACAATTGCACTAATCGGTTCTCAAACAAATAAAGGAGCCCATTATGGCCAAAACACTCAAAGAGACACTTGGTGAATTGATCCCCAAGCTTCGTGAAGAGAGAGTGGCACTCGTCAAAGGTTACGGCGATGCCAAAATCTCCGAAGTCTCCGTTGCCCAGGCAATCGGCGGCATGCGCGGCGTCAAGGGAATGGTCTGCGACACATCAGTCGTTGAACCGGACAAAGGATTGATCATACGCGGTATCCCGGTAATGGAACTTACTGAGAAACTGCCCGAAGAGATTTTCTGGTTGCTCATCACCGGTGAAATGCCTTCAGCCGACGAACTGGCAGGCTTCCAGAAAGAGTTGAAAGCGCACGGTGAAGTGCCCGCTTATATCTGGAAAGTCCTCAAGGCCATGCCGAAGACCTCGCATCCGATGGCGATGCTGGACACCGCGATTCTGGCCATGGAAAACGAGTCAGTCTTCCGCAAACGGTACAGCGAAGGCATGACCAAGCAGGAATACTGGGAACCGGCGCTGGAAGATGCCATGAAGATCATTGCGACCATTCACACGATCGCGGCCGGTATCTACCGCTTGCGCTACAAGAAGGGTCCGATCATCGAGCCGTCCAAGAAGCTCGACTGGGGTGCTGATTACGTCAAGATGCTCGGTCTGGCGCCCAAGAAAGGCGAAACAGCCAAGATGATGCAGTTGTACCTGGTCCTTCACACCGACCATGAAGGCGGCAACGTCTCCGCTAACACCTGCCACACTGTTGGCTCGGCCCTGTCTGATCCGTTCTATGCCGTTTCCGCCGGTCTCAACGGACTCGCCGGCCCGCTGCACGGACTGGCCAACCAGGAATGCCTGGGCTGGGTTCTGCAGACTATGGAGAAGTTCAACGGCGCTCCGACCGAACAGGAAATTCGCGACTATGCCTGGGAAACGCTTAACAGCGGCAAGGTCATTCCGGGCTACGGTCACGCTGTCCTGCGCGTCACGGACCCGCGTTTTGCGGCCTTCAACGCCTTTGGTAAGAAGTATATGAAGAACGATCCGGTCTTCCAGACTGTTGATCGCGTCTTCACCATCGTTCCGGAGGTCCTCAAGGAACACGGCAAAGCCAAGAACCCGTGGCCGAATGTCGACGCCGGTTCCGGCGCTCTGCTGTATTACTACGGCCTGAAGGAATTCGAATACTACACCGTCCTGTTCTCCGTTTCACGTTCTCTGGGAATGCTGTCGCAGCTCGTGCTGAACCGCGCCCTGGGAACCGCGATCACTCGTCCAAAATCGGTAAGTACCGCTTGGTTGCAGGACCAGGTCAAGAAGTAGAAGTTTCTTCGCTTTATGAGAGAAGGCGGCCCGCCTGTGCGGGCTGCCTTTTTTTCTGCTTATTTTTCTCGGGGAAATTCCATCACGAACCGTGCCCCGCCCCAGTGACTGGTCTCCATCCTGATCTCTCCCCCGGCATCGGTCACGATTTTGTGCACCGTCGATAGCCCCAGACCGGTTCCTGACTTTTTGGTCGTGTAGTACGGCGTGAAGATTTTGTCGCGGACATTCCTTGGTATGCCGGGACCGTCATCGAAGAACGCCAAGGTCACTATGTCCTCCTCACGAGTCACATCAATTACAACCCGTCCCGGCTTGCCGGCCAGTGCTTCCTTGGCGTTGTTGAACAGGTTGGAAAGAATCTGCTTGAGACCGGCCGGGTCGGCCGTTATTACGGCTTTCGGATCACGATAACCCTTCAGTTCGATCCCGAGCTTATCCGCCTCCGGCTTCAAAAGCTGACAGGTCTCGTCAACAAGCTCTTTCAGGTTGACCTTCGTTAGGCGCTGTTTCTCGTCCCGCGCCAGCGCCAGAAAGCGGGTGATGATATCATTGAGACGCTTCGTTTCAGATCGGATCTGACCGGTGAAACTGTGATACTCTTCGGCATTCTCCTTTGGCGTAAATTCTGACGCCAGTCTCTGGACAGCGATTGAGATGGTGTTAAGCGGGTTGCGAATCTCATGGGCCACCGCCGCGGCCAGATTGCCCAGTTCCGAAAGCCGCTCCTTGCGAACCGACTTCGCCTCGAATTCTTTTAGTCGCGTGATGTCATAGACCACTACGACGATGCCGCCGGTCTCGTCGCCTTCAAGCTCGACCGACGAGGATGACACCAGCAAGGTCTTGCGTACGTACTTAAACTCATTGGTGGTTTCGTTTTCAACACTTCGCCCCTCGGGAGTGAGGATGCCCATTAACACCGGGTCATTGGCCGGTATCACCGACAACCACGGTTTACCGACAACATCCGATGATCCCAGGATATTCCCAAATGCTTTATTAGCCTGGGTGATCGTGCCCTGTTTGTCTACCACCGCCACGCCGGTGCGCATTTCATCGAAGATCTTATCCGTCACCGATTTTATCCTGACGAATTTGCGGGCAATCTCCTGTCGCTTCTCCCGGCCGCTCAAATATAGAAGCACGACAACAACCAGCACGAACAGAACGCCCGAAAGGGTCACCATCTGAATGTTGAAGCCGCGTGACACCGAGTAGTAGCGTTCAAGCGACAATCCCACCCGCAACAGACCAAACGGGTAGTCTTCGGTGGAAAACGGCCGCACCAGTTCCAGGACCGTCTTGTCCTGAAAGTCGTAGATGCGATTGGAGATAGTATCGCTCCGAAGAGCTTCGGTCAGGAAAGGATCGCTGTCAATTGCGAGCAGTTCTCCGGTGGTTCTGGAAGAGAACACAATTCCCTGTTTGGACTGGTAGATGACATACTCCACCCCTTTTTCGCGGGACATGTTCTGAGCCAGGTAGCCGATTTGGGTTTTCTTCAGGGCGTCGGTGTAGTAAAGGGCATCGGCGACGATAATCACCACCCGCTGCAGATCATTGGTGATTTTCAGATAGTAATGGATGGCTTCGCCCGGAGTGTCGCCTGCATCAAGCAACAAGACGTAATTCGTTTCGGGATTAGCTAAAAGCAAAGCGACTTCCTCGACCACATAATCCGGAAGACTCGCCCCGGCCGGGCGGGCCACGCCGCTGACTCGAATGGTGGAATCAAGCCCGAACACGTGGATGCTATAGATGCCGTGATCAAGGGCCAGACGGGAAAGCTGCCGTTCGGAGGGTTCGAGGCCATAGGAGGCTACGTCTATGACCAGTTCGCTATATCGCTTGTGCACCAGGTAGTCAAAGAATGATTCTGAGATGATGGCGTTCTCGGCGGCCTGGGCCAGGGCCTCGGTGAGTGACGTTCCCTGCCTGACCAGAAGCTGCAGGGAGTCCGTGCGACTCTCTCTTATGCCGACCAGGGTGATAATGAAGACGACAATCGCCAGCGCGATGAAGATTACGGGGAGATAGCGTTGGCGCCGGTAAGATGCTTTTTCAGACGGTTTTGGCATAGCTTCAAGCTACCCGCCCGGGAGTATCCCGGCAACAAAAAGTTAGTCGGTTACGGGAGATGCGGCCGGTTCCAAGAAAGCCACCTGGCTGCCCGAAGCGACTTTCGGACGCCGCACCGGCAACTCGAAATAGAACGAGGCGCCGCCGGTGTGTTCGTAGCCGATATTGCCATTGTGAGCTTCGACTATGTGGCGGCAGGTAATCAAACCGATACCGTGTCCCTTCCTCTTGGTGGTAAAGCGCTTTTCGAACAGCAGTTCGCGTTTCTCCTCGGGGACGCCAGGACCGTTGTCCTCGACAGAAATGCGCACCGCCTTTTCGTCCCTGATGGTACAGGTCGAAGTGGAAATCGAAATACGCTTATCTTCTTCGACCACCTCGAGAGCATCGGCCGCGTTATATATCAGGTTAACCATAAGTTGCTGAATTTGAGCAATGTCAAATTCCACCAGCGGAATTTCATGGGCCAGACAGGTGCCGATATGCACGTTGTCAAAGCGGTTTTGCGGCTTGAGGAAGGCGACGATATTTTCAATTGCCTGGTTGATATCCGCATCTTCAAAATGAGCCTCACCCTGGTTGGGATCCATCAAACCATCGGCAAAGCGGACAATACGATCGACCGTGCTTTTCATCAGTTCGAGCTTGCTGTCAATCTTCTCGGTGTTCCCCTTCTTTAAGAACATCGGTATCAGTTCCAGGTTACCCGACAGCACGGCCAGGTAGTTGTTGATTTCATGCGCAATGTCCCCGGCCATCTCGCCACGAGTGTAATAGCGGTCAATCCGGATCATCATGTCCTGGAAGTTCTTACTTTCCGAGATGTCTTTGATAATATACAGCAACGCAATAACCCGTGACTCGGTATCCATAATGGGAGCAGCCGTCAGGTAAACAGGAAAGATAGTCCCGTCGCGTCGTTTCCCCAGCATCTCTCCCGCAGCTATTCCCTTCTCGAGAGCCAGGGCCGCCATCGATTGGGTCAGCGACTGGGTAAAGAGCGTGTCAATACCCATGCCTACGATCGCGTCATCGTCATAACCGAAATCATAGGACGCCTTGCCGTTGAACAGCACCACGCTTCCGTCCGGCGTGGTGGCAACGATGCAATCCGGCGAGTTGTCGATCGTCGCCGCCAAAAACGCCTGAGATTCAAACAGCAGCTTATTGGAGCGCTGAAGACGAATGTTGAAGCCTTTGAGCCTCTGATGATTGTCCCACAGACTCTGGGACATTGTATTGAAAGCCGTAGCCAGTTGACGCAGTTCCTGGTCACCGTCAGGTTCCATCATGTGATACAGTTCCCCCTGGGCCGTCTTCTCGAAGCCGTGGATCAGTTTCTCAAGGGGATCTTTGAAACGGTTGGAGATAAGATAGACCGTCAGCAGACTGATGAGCGCCGCCACCAGAAAAAGCAGAAGCAAGGCGTACTGCAGGTCGGTTCGGCTGGAGATGAGGTAGTCATGCCCGGACAGTGTTACGAGAAGACCAGTCAACTGGTCATCGACATCAAAAGGACAGTAATGAATCACATACTGCGAACTGTAAAACACTTTGCTGAGTCCCCCCCGGTCCTGATGCAGGGCATACTCCACCACTTTCTGGTCAGCCAGAACGGACAGAACCTCTTCGGTCAGATCGCTCGCCACTTTCAAATCCGGGCTATCATAGCTTATCACGTGGAGTAGTCGATGATCCGAGGTCTCCAGAAACACCTTGGCCTTGAGAATTTCATCGTCTTCGACAAAGACGCTGTTAAGCCGCCCCTGAAGGGTGGGGTCGACAGAAGATTTTTCAAGATCTAATCTTTCTTCGCTAATGATTCGCGACAATCTCGCCGCCAGGGGCTGAATCTTCTGGTTGGTGATTTTCAATCCACCGTCGGTTGGCCCGTCGCCTCCCGAAAAGAACATTATCAGGGCCAACGCGGCGAACACAAAGATGACTTGAATCAATATCAGGTGACTTAACCTGACAAGAAAACCTGGCCTGAAATTCATAATTTTGTCCTGTCACTTTACTTTCCGAGCATGTCAATACAATGGTGTCTATCTGTCTGTATATCGACAGATTTACTAAAAAATGAAATTGGTCGGGGTTAGATTGGGTTGATAAATAAAAATGGGAGTGGTGGAGGGGGATGCCCGACTCTAACGTCAGGTGGCTGGTAAACCAGCGCACACCACTCCCATATTTTTTTAGATTATCGGCAGATTGCCGGAAAAACCACAGTAAATAATGGACACCACAGTCGATACACGTCTGCAATAATCCTCAATGAAGTATCTCTTTAAAGTATAATAATTAAGGCCATGATTAGCAAGACGAAAATAGCCTAAGTCGCTGCCCGCGTATCTTTATAGCCGGGACATATGCCTCGGAAAACGTACAACTTTGACCGCCCTTTTCACGGCAGAAGACCGTCAGAAGTATAACGCAAAGACCTCAAGCCTTCGCAGAATATGCGATTCTCAGCAAACTGTATAGTATCAAGAGGGCGGAAGTCAACCTCGGCCGGCTACCTTCGCGACGCGTGCTTGTCTTCCAGTTCCTCCATATATTTTTCGGCCGCCACCGCGGCGGTAGTGCCATCGCCGACGGCATTGGTCACCTGGCGTACCAGTTGCGAGCGGACGTCGCCGCAGGCGTATATGGCTTTCACCGACGTTTCCATCCTGTCATCGGTAATAATAAAACCGCCCTGGTCGGCCTTCAAGGGTTCTCGGGACATTCCGGAATTCGGTTTGAAACCCAGGTACGGGAATATCGCGCCGACCTCAAGGGTGGACGTTTCGCCCGTCTTGACGTTTTTCAATGACAGATTCGTGACAGTCTTGCCGTCGCCGTTGATGGACTCGACGATGCTATCCCAGATGATTTCCACTTTATCATTATCAAAAGCACGCTGCTGAATGATCTTTTGGGCCCGAAGTTTGTCCCGTCGGTGAATAATAATGACCTTGGAAGCAAACTTGGTAAGGAAAATGCCTTCTTCCACGGCAGCGTCGCCGCCACCGACAACAGCAATCACTTTGCCCCGGAAAAACGCCCCGTCGCAAATGGCGCAATACGAAACGCCCTTGCCGCTGTATTCCTGTTCGCCGGGAACGTCCATCTTCACCGGGGTTCCGCCGGTGGAAAGAATAATTGCTTTACCCCGATAGACATTGCCCGAAGCGCACCGCGCGACCCGGTCCTCACCGTCCACATATACCTCGACGACTTCTTCCATAGCCACTTCGAGTCCAAACTTTTTGGCATGGTTGGTGAATTTCTCGGCCAGTTCAGCCCCCTGTATGTGTTCGAAACCGAGATAATCTTCAACCTCACCGGTCAGGGCAATCTGACCGCCGGGAAGATACTTTTCCAGGCAAATGACCTTGCGATTGGCTCGGGCCGTATACAAACCGGCGCACAGTCCCCCCGGACCACCGCCGACAATGACAACGTCGTATCTTTTTTCTTCCGTCATCTTCAAACTTCCTCCGTATTGCTAACTTTCACTTTTTGCCTTGTTATAGACTCTTGCCGAGGTCTGCCACCGCTGCTAACGGCCTCTCGGCCGCAGGGTTGCATCAAGATTGCTCAAGATCTCGAGGATTTCAAGCATTTCCGTTTTTCGTCCAGAACAGTGTCCCCTCAGCACCGCACAGATCATTATACAAACAAGACCGCACAAACCCATCTTGTTTTTTGTCATATCTTCCCCGCGTCTTCGTCAAAGCATATTCCCGAGCTGTGCGGCTACCAGTCAATGCCTTTCTGGGCCAGAATGCCTTGCTGAAACGGGTGTTTGATCTCGGTCATTTCAGTCACCAGGTCGGCCCTTTCGATCAGCCAATCGGCGGCGTCGCGGCCGGTAATGACCAGGTGTTGCTTTTCAGACCGAGCCTCAAGCAACGACTCAACATCCTGGCGCTCCACCAGACCCAGTTTAAGGGCGACATTGAGTTCGTCCAGGATAACTAATTGGTACTGCTTTGATGCTATTTTCTCCCGGGCCAACTCAAGGCCCTGTCGGGCGGCCTGTCGATGTTCGCTGAATTCTTTCTTGTCGTCGATAATGCCGACGAATCCTTCGCCCACCACGTTCAACTCAACATTCGGATCCAGGCGCTTGATTCCTTTCAATTCGCCGTATTTCCATGATCCTTTGACAAACTGGACAATACATATCTTCCATCCGTAGCCAATGGCTCGGACGCACATCCCCAGGGCCGCTGTGGTCTTGCCTTTTCCGTTGCCGGTGTAGACAACCAGCAGACCGATTTCCTTGTTTTTGCCGGAGTTCTCCATTATCACTCTTTTTGATTGTGATGCCAATTATGGTCAAGTTACGAAAAAAACGATATAAGTCAATCTTATATCAGATTGGAACTTACAGCGCGTAAAGCCATTGTTGTTTTGTGAAAAAATTAACCTGTTTTACTTGACTTCTTTATCTACCATACACATATTTAGACGGGTATTAAGGTGAATAAAGTCGGCTTACTGGCTTTATTGAAGGTGATGGCTACAATAACGAAAGAAGGGCAGTATGCAGTTCACAAAAGCTGAGGAGTACGGCATAATGGGGGTGCTCTATCTGGCCGAGACGGATAGAGACAGGGTTACCCCGCTTTCCGAAATCTCCGAAGCCAAAGACATCCCGGAAAAGTTCCTGGCGAAGATCTTCCAGTCCCTATCTCGCACTGGTATAGTCCGTTCTCACCGTGGGGTCCGTGGCGGCTTCACCTTGAGTAAGGATCCCGGTGAAATAACCATAATGGAGGTTCTCGAGGCAATTCAAGGTCCCTATCACTTAATGAAATGTATTAAAGATCCGGACGTCTGCGCATGTTCGGATTTCTGCGCACTCAGAGAACTGGTGATAATTGCTGAAAACAGAATGGCGGAGGTATTTAAGAGTCACACCCTGGCTGATATGACCAAGTGGCAAAAGGCCGGGGCGGTTTTGGTATGATCGGTTAAGGATAGCAGTTTTTCGGTAATATTGGTTTACAGCGAGCCGGTCTCTGCATACTTTGACACGGGATTTGATAACTGAATTGAAAGCGGAGAGAAAATGCCGGTTAAGTCTGATCGCTGGATAATCGAAATGGCTCGCGACTATGAACTGATCAAGCCTTTTAGCGAAAGTCAGGTACGAGCCGGAATTAGTTTCGGAGTCTCGTCATATGGCTACGATATAAGTCTATCGAACCATTTCAAGATCCTGCGTCCGAAGGGACTTGAGGAGATCGACCCCAAGAAAGATAACAGCGAATACTTCGAAAGTGTCACCGCCGAGTCGGTGCTGATCCCCCCCAATGCCTTCCTTTTGGCACAATCGCGCGAGTATTTCAAAATTCCGCGAGATGTCATCACGATCTGTTTTGGCAAGTCCACTTACGCCCGTAGCGGTGTCATTGTCAACGTAACCCCGTTTGAACCGGAGTGGGAAGGTTACGCGACTATTTCCATTTCCAACACGGCTCCCCTGCCGGTGCGGATTTATGCTAACGAAGGAATCGCTCAGATTCTCTTCCTCGAAGCGAAAGAAGATTGTCTTGTTTCTTATGGGGATAAAAGGGGTAAGTATCAAGGACAGAAAACAATAACTTATTCCAAGTCGGACTGACAGCCCGGCAGTTAACGTATTTTGAATCAGGAGTTGCTAAATGCTTGAAGGAGCAACGGAAAGTAAAGACATGGGAAAGACAACTAATAAAGCAGACAGAAGTAAACGCCCAATGGTCATGATAGATGGAAACACCGCGGCGGCCTACGTGGCGCACGCTACTAACGAAGTAATCGCTATCTATCCGATCACCCCGTCATCCAACATGGGTGAGGTCGCCGACGAAAGATCCGCGGATGGGAAAACCAACGTGTGGGGCGTGATTCCAAACGTTACTGAAATGCAGTCCGAAGGCGGCGCCTCGGGAGCCGTACACGGTGCGCTGACCGCCGGCGCCCTGACCACGACCTTCACGGCCTCTCAGGGCTTGCTGCTGATGATTCCCAATATGTTCAAAATCGCCGGTGAATTGACCCCGACGGTATTCCATGTCTCCGCGCGCGCCGTCGCCACTCACGCCCTGTCGATCTTCGGTGATCATAGCGATGTCATGACGACCCGATCCACCGGTTTCGGCCTCCTCGCCTCAGGATCGGTGCAGGAGGTCATGGACATGGCCTTGATTTCCCAGGCGGCCTCACTGGCCAGCCGGGTGCCTTTCGTGCATTTCTTTGACGGCTTCCGCACTTCCCACGAGGTCCAGAAAGTCGAGGAATTTTCTCTTGACGATATGCGCGCCGTGTTGGACGACAAGTTGGTCAATGCTCATCGTGAGCGGGCGCTCACCCCTGACCGTCCGACGCTCAAAGGTACCTCCCAGAATCCGGATGTCTTCTTCCAGTCGCGCGAAGCGGTGAACAAGTTCTACACCGAAGCACCGGGTCACGTCCAGGCGGCCATGGACAAGTTTGCCGCGGTTATCGGTCGGCAATATAAACTTTTCGATTATATTGGCCATCCCGAAGCCGAGCGCGTGGCCATTATTATGGGCACCGGCGCCGAGGTCGTCCATGAAACGGTCGACGCCCTGGTCGCGCAGGGTGAAAAGGTCGGTGTTATCAAGGTCAGACTGTATCGACCCTTCTCAATCGAATCTTTTATCGGCGCTCTCCCGTCGACAGTTAAAAAGATCGCCGTTCTTGACCGGACCAAAGAGCCGGGCTCAGTCGGTGAACCGCTTTACACCGACGTCCAGACTGCGATAAATGAAGCCCTCGACTCCGGCATAGCTTCGTTCACGGACCGTCCGCTAATTGTCGGCGGTCGTTATGGATTGGGATCGTCTGAGTTCAATCCGTCGATGGCCAAGGCCGTCTTTGACAACCTCAACAGCAAGACCCCGAAAAATCATTTCACGTCCGGCATCACCGACGATGTTACGATGACATCGCTGGAGTCGGACTCTTCGTTCAGCCTGGAAGGCGAAAACTTCCGGGGCCTGTTCTACGGACTGGGCGCCGACGGCACGGTCGGGGCGAACAAGAACTCGATCAAAATCATCGGCGAGAACACTGACAATTACGCCCAGGGTTATTTCGTTTATGACTCCAAGAAAGCCGGCGCCGTCACCGTCTCCCACGTGCGTTTCGGCAAGAACCTCATCCGCAAGCCTTACCTTATCACCCATGCCCAGTTCGTCGCTTGCCACAACTTCTCATTTCTGGAGAAGTACGACATGGTGGACAAACTGGTGGAAGGCGGAACATTCCTGTTGAACTCCCCCTTCACTGCGGCTGAAATCTGGGACACCATGCCCATAGAAGTACAGCAGCAGATTATTGACAAGAAGGCCAAATTCTTCGTTATCGATGCCATATCGCTGGGCAAGAAGCTGGGACTCGGCGCCCGAATCAATATGATTATGCAGACGGCATTCTTTAAGATCTCCGGGATTCTGCCCGAGGATGAGGCTATCAAAGCCATCAAGAATGCCATCGTCAAAACATACGGTGCTAAGGGCGATAAGGTGGTGAACATGAACTTCGCCGCCGTGGACGGAGCCGTCAACGCTATCGAGCAGGTTGACTACCCCAACAAGGTAACCAGCACTACCCATCGGCCGCCAATCGTCCCGACGGATTCACCGGAGTTTGTCAAGACGGTAACGGCAGAGATCATTTCCGGGCGTGGTGACCAGTTGCCGGTGTCGGTATTTCCAATCGACGGTACTTACCCAACCGCTACCACCCGTTACGAAAAACGAAACATCGCTGTCGATATCCCCGTGTGGGATTCGGAAGCCTGTATCCAGTGTAACATCTGTTCCATTGTCTGCCCGCACGCGGCCATACGCCCGAAGGTTTACGACGGCAAGCTGCTTGACAAAGCTCCGGCTACGTTCAAGCACACCGAGGCGCGCACGAAGCAGTTCGCCGGGCTCACCTACACGCTGCAGATAGCGCCGGAAGACTGTACCGGCTGCGAGGCCTGCGTGAACGCCTGTCCGGCTTACGCCAAGGACGCCGATGGCAACAAGACCGAACGCAAGGCCATCAACATGTCCCTGCAGGCACCATTGCGTGAGCACGAAAAGGAAAACTGGGAATTCTTCCGGCATACCCTGCCGGAGCCGGATGCCTCTCTGTTCAATATAGAGACCGTTAAGGGCTCTCAGTTCGTGCAGCCGCTGTTTGAATTCTCCGGTGCCTGCGCGGGTTGCGGCGAAACCCCTTATGTGAAACTGATGACGCAGTTGTTCGGCGACCGCGCCCTGTGCGGCAACGCCACCGGCTGCAGTTCCATTTACGGCGGTAACTTACCCACCACCCCGTACTGCCGGCGCTTCGACGGCCGCGGTCCGGCCTGGTCGAATTCGCTGTTCGAAGACAATGCTGAGTTCGCCATGGGGATGCGCCTGACAGCGGACCACCTGATGGGTTACGCGCGTGAACTGGTCAGAAGACTCGTTCCCGAAATGTACGACGACCTGGCCGGGGCCGACCAGTCGGATCAGGCCGGTGTGGAGAAACAGCGGGAACGCGTTGCCGGGCTAAAGAAGAAACTGGACGCTATGAAAGAAACCGATGAAGTCGCCGCGTTGAAACACTGCGCCGATTATCTCGTCAAGAAATCGGTCTGGGGTATCGGCGGTGACGGCTGGGCGTACGATATCGGTTACGGCGGACTTGATCACGTGATGGCCTCCGGCCGCAATGTCAACCTGCTGGTTCTGGACACCGAGGTTTACTCCAATACCGGCGGCCAAATGTCCAAGGCTACTCCCCGCGCTTCCACGGCGAAATTTGCCGCCGCCGGCAAACCGCTGGCTAAAAAGGACCTGGGATTGATGCTTATGGCTTATGGCAGCGTTTATGTGGCCCAGATGGCCATCGGCGCCAGTCAGAACCAGACCGTTAAGGCGATGGTCGAGGCCGAGCGCTATGATGGTCCCTCGCTGCTGATTTGCTACAGCCATTGTATTGCCCACGGCATTGATATGGCTCATGGTCTGGAAGAAGAAAACCGAGCCGTCCAGTCCGGCCACTGGATGCTGTACCGGTACAATCCAGACCTGTTAGACCAGGGCAAGAACCCACTCCAACTCGATTGTAAGGCGCCTTCGATTTCCTTCGAGGAATATGCTCTTGGAGAGAACCGTTTCCGAACCCTGAAATCGATGGACCCGGAACGGTGCAAGATGTTGATAGGGTTGGGCCAGCGCGACTGTGACCGTCGCTGGAATCTCTATTCACAGATGGCCAAGATGGATTACAGCATGAAAAAAGAGTAGAACCCACAGTTCTAAGCCGTGTTCGGGCGGGCTCATCTTTGAGCCCGCCTTTTTTTTGACAGTATTTATGCTTTATCTAAATCAAGAATCTGGCGGCAATTACCGATAAATAGAAAAAATCGTGTAAGTTGCCAATTCAGGAGGATGTATGAATTCGATAAAAGCAGTTATCGCGGCACTGTTGGTTATCTTTGCCTATTCCTCGGTGATGTCTGCCACTCAGACTGAGCAGGACATCATCAACAAGTACCTCCAGAAAACCGAGAAGAAGCACAAGAGGAAACTGGGCTGGATCTCCGGTAGCTATATTTTGAACCGTATCAACAGGGATAATGACTACAACAAGTTCGCCATGCACCAGTCGGAAAATTTCACCGACGCCAGCCTGAGCTGGTTGAGTCAGGCCCCGGCGTTCGATATTGAGTTCGGAATCGTCCTCAGCAACCGCATTGCCTGGTCACTCGGTGGTGAATACTGGATGAAGTTCGGTGAAAGCCAGACCGGGACTTTCGAGTATATCCCGGACGGCGGTGTCCCTACCACGGTGACAGACATTGTTTCGGAACTCTCCGTCTTTGGCGTCTCCACCGGAGTACAGTACTATTTGACCAACCCCCCGGTCATCGGCGAGCCGTCCTCAAAACTCTCTATAAAAGCCACCGGTTCAGTGGGTTATTACCAGGTCAACTGGGATGTATGGGACGGATACGAGAACCTCAATCTGTCCACCTCCCTTCCGTCGGGCACCAACACCACCTACTCCGGTTCAGCTCCGGGAGTCACTATGGGTATGGGGATTGAGTACCCAACCAACCTATTCGGCATGGTGTTTGGGTTCGATTTTCGGTATCTTTACCTGAACTTTAACAATGTCGGTTGGTATAATTCATTGGATCAGGAGATCATAGCAACCTGGGACTTTACCGAAGATTCGCGCGTAAATCTGGGCCTTTCCGGCTTCCGCGGAAGACTTGAGCTAAAGCGCTTCTTCAGTTGGTAAGAGATTTAAAATAATTCATTGACAGGCAATGTATTGGCTTTATTTTTAGCGGATAAATTTGACAGCGATAACTGCGGACCCGATATAGGAACCAATTTATGAAACTAAAAGCCTTACTCATTGCCTGTTTCTTTATACTCGCCGCCAGCTTCAGCGTCTTTGGCGCTGACAAGCTCCCGGCCGACAAGGCCGGTCAGATCGGCACGCCCACTGGAAAAGTCGCCTTCATTCGCGATGGTAATATCTGGACAATGAACGCCAACGGCAACGACCAGCAGGTGGTAACCGAGGTTACCAATGCCGAAGGCCGCCTTTCCTGGTCACCTGATGGCTCCCGTATTGCCTTCACCCGCAGCGGCATGGCTGATGTTAAAGGCCCGGCCATGCTGGGTGGCAAGCACAAGGTTTATGACATCTTCCTGGCCTACCCCGACTCGGCTATGAACGGTAATAGAATGTGGTGGTATCGGCTCACTGATGATCTCGGCAGCAGGGACCCGGAATGGAGCCTTGATGGCCAGACCATAGTTTTCTGGAAAGACCTCAACGCCAACTTCGTAAACACAGCCACACCTAACTACCAGATCTGCACTATGGGCGCCGATGGCGGCAGTTTTGAGATTCTTCGCAAAGACTGGCAGTTTATGGAGAAAGACTTCATGGTGAATCCGTCGATGAACGCTGCCGGGGACCTGGCGTGCGTGTTGTTCTCGGAGATGAGACCCCAGGGTGTGTTGGTCCTTCCACCCGAAAAGTTCATGATCTCGACCGACTCGATAAAGTTGATGGGCATGCGAAACCAGGGTATGGTAGCTCCGGCCTGGTCACCGGACGGCAAGTGGGTCGCCTTCACCAACAATAAGATGGACGATGCCAGCCTTTATCTCGCCACACCCGACCTGAAGCAAAAATACCTGGTCTTTTCCCCACCGGTGAGCACCTACGTCAGCACGGTGGCCCCCAGCTTCTCGCCCGATTCGAAGTGGCTGACGTTTGCGACCACTGATGGTTCGGTCTGGATTTGTGATATTACCGGTAACGGTGCCCGCCGGTTGACCCCGCCCGGACTGGACAAATCACCGGCCTGGTCAAAGAAGTAACGAGTCGTTAGTTGGTCTGAATATAGACACAGAAGAAACAAGGCCACCCTTTTGGGGTGGCCTTTTTCTTTGCCGTTGATTCGGGTTCGTTACTTGCCGGGTTTTTTCCAATGGGAAAGCAACTCAATCAGCAATCTCAGGCCGATACCGGTAATCCCTCTTGGGGTATACGGCTTGCCTGAGGGTTCGAGATCCACATAAGCAATATCAATATGCCCCCAAGGCCAGTCACCGATGAAATTCTCCAGAAAAGCCGCCGCCTTGCAGGTACCGGCGTCCCGGCCACCAGAGTTGACCAAGTCGGCGATTCTCGATTTCATTCCTTCGCGGTAGTCATCCCAGATGGGGAATTCCCAGACGCGCTCAGCAGTCGCCCCCGCAGCGGCCTGCAATTGGCTGATGATGGTGCGCCGGTTGCTGAATATGGGAGCACCGGCATAGCCCAGGCTGTATAGCGTCGCGCCGGTCAGAGTGGCAATATCCAACACCGCCTGCGGTTTGTATTCGTTGGCATAATCGAGAGCGTCGGCCAGGATCAACCGACCCTCAGCGTCGGTGTTGATGACCTCAATCGTCAGCCCCTTGCGCGAGGTGATTATGTCACCCGGCCGAGTGGCCGTACCGGAGGGCAGGTTTTCCGTGGCGGGAATAAGTGACACGAGGTTTATCGGCAATTTCAGACGGGCGGCCGTCACGATAGTTGACAGCACTACCGCCGCGCCGGTCATATCCCCTTTCATCTCGTGCATGTTCAACGCCTGCTTGAGCGAGATGCCACCGGCGTCAAACGTCACGCCTTTGCCAACCAGAACCACCGGCGCCTGTCCGGCCCGACCGCCCTTGTACTGCAAGGCGATAAAGCGGGGCGGCTCTTTTGACCCCCTGGCGACTGACAGCAAAGCGCCCATTTTCTCCTTGGCAATCTGTTTTTCATCGAGCACCTTGCACGATAGTTTGTGCGTCCTGGCCAGCTTTTCGGCCTTAGCTGCCAGAATTCGGGGCGTCAACATGTTGGCCGGAGCCGAAGCCAGATCACGAACCATCAACTGCCCCTCAGCGATAATCTGTCCCCGCTCGATTGCCCGCGTCATCTTTTTCAACGATTTTGCGCCGGCAACGGCAAAAGTGAGGCTCTTGATTTTCCTTTTATCGACCTTGCCCTCGCCGGTTTTATATTCGAGCAGTGTATACGCACCCAGCAGATAGCCCTCGATAGCAGCCTGAAAAAAGGCCTCGTTGTCATACTTGTCGAAATAAAAGGCTGCTTTGGCAGACCCGGACAGGCCCTTGTGACGGGAGACGGTTCCGGCCGCCTGGCGGAAACTATCGGGGCAAAGGTCGCTCTTCTCCCCCAGACCGGCCAGGATAATGCGCCGCGACTGGTAACCATCGGGCGAATACAGAACGGCGTTTTCACCCTGTTTCCCGGTGAATTCTTCCGAATCCAACAGCGTGGTTACAGCCATACCAGAGGCTTTGTCGAGCCGTTTAAGGCTCGGATTGGTTGTCTTCTTGTAGGCCGGTACGAAGAGCACAATCGTATCGACTTTGATCTCTTCCAGTGGTCCAGTGATATAATTGAAAGTCATGGCGAGTTCCTCCATTTTGAGGTCAAAGTACGCAATCGTCCGGCGGGGGGCAACCTTTTACATGATATAGAAAAGCAGCTTTTGACGGTCCGATTAGCCATCAGTATTCGGCGGTGAGGAACGATTCGTAATTGCGTGTGGTTTCGGCCAGATTATCCGAACCGAATTTCCTCAGAAAGGCATCGGCCAGGACAAAGGCCGCGGCCGCTTCACAGATCACAGCCAGCGCCGGAACGACACAGGTATCGGTACGCTCCACCATCGCGTCTCGAGGCTGACCGGTACGAACATCCACCGATTGCAGCGGGCGGTTCAAAGTGGACAACGGCTTGGCGGCCACGCGTATGATAATATCCTCCCCGTTAGTGATACCACCTTCGAGACCTCCGGCATGATTGGAACGTCGGACGAAGCCTTTCCCGGGTGAATTGGCATTGGTATCGAGGTAGATTTCATCATGCGCCTGCGAGCCGCGTTTACCGGCCAGTTTCGCGCCGGCACCGATTTCGACCGCTTTAACCGACTGAATCGCCATCATGGCCTGGGCCAGAAGTCCGTCCAACCGGTCGGTCCACTGCGAATATCCCCCCAATCCGACAGGCAGGCCGCGCACTATCACTTCGACCACTCCGCCGAGCGAATCACGCTCCTTCCGGGCGGCTTTGATGGCCTTGACCATCCTGGCCGACGTGGCCGGGTCTATGCAGCGCACTTCGGACTTTTCCGCGGCATCAATGTTCGCGGTCAATTCAACGTGTCGGGCTTTTCCAGTAAGTTTCACAGCGCCGATCTGAACTACGTGAGAAGCTAGCCGGACATTGAAATGCTCGAGAAGTTGCCGGCAGAGCGCCCCAACCGCAACCCGGGCGGCGGTCTCCCGAGCTGAGGCCCGTTCCAGGACGTTTCGAAGATCGTGATGATTGTATTTGATTCCACCGGCCAGGTCGGCGTGACCGGGGCGCGGGCAGAAAGTCTCCCGGGCGCGCGGTTTCTCCCGTTCGCTGAGCCTTTTTGGCGGCGGCGCCAAAGGATCCATAATACGCTTCCAGTTGGCCCAGTCTTTGTTTTCAATAACCAGCGTGACCGGGCTGCCCAGCGTGACTGAATGTCGGACACCGGATAGTATCTTGACGCAATCTTTCTCAATTTTCATCCGTCCGCCCCGTCCGTACCCCTTCTGGCGGCGGCCCAGTTGAAAATCGATTTGCTCGCGGTCGAGGCGCAACCCGGCGGGCATGCCGTCGAGAATCGCCGTCAACTGCGGACCGTGCGACTCACCGGCCGTTAGAAATTTCAACATATGCGTATGGTAATAAAATGGAGGGGCGGGGTCAACCGACTTGATTAATCCTGTTCGAGTACTTCAACCTGAGCGTTCCACCGGGAATCTTCGATCATTTCCGACATACGCTCATTGATCCGATCATCGATATTCATCGCCTTGGAAACATTGTAGAAATCAATCTCGTCAATCGGAGAGATCTTTTTCATTTCTTCCAGTACCGCCACGATCTTCTTTACAGCATTGTCAATGGTGTCCAGCGATATCGGGAACTGCTCGATTAGCTTTTCACTGTTGCCCTTGTCACTGAGCATTCTCATTATCTGAGAACGGCCGTAGATGGCCATGGCGGCGTTATTGAGGTAATGCGACAGGGTGGCCATAGCGATATTCTTTGATTCGATGGCGCCCCGGTTTCGTTCCTCGACCAGCAACTTGCGGCTGAGTTCCTGCCGTTCCTTGAAGAGGTTCTCAATTGTCAGGTACGACTGCCATATCTCCTTGTTGGCCTTGGCGAGCATTTCCTCATAGTTGCCAATATCGAGACCGAGATATTCAGCCATTTCAATCGACCAGGTCATCAGCGAGAACGATATTTCATCGACCTTGCTCTTGGACAGCGATAGGGCACCGGAGATACGGTGGATGGCGTCCAGTCGTTCTTCCAGACCGTAATACTGCCCGGAGAAGTTGTCTTTGGCCAGAAGGACCGCCAGCCGAACAATGTTTGACAGAGTTTCACTCTGTGCAATGTCAGTCAGACTGTGATGGTCCGTAATTGATTTGACAATATAGTCCGGCAACTTCCACGTTTCAGCCAAATGCGAGCCGACCTCGCAATGGTCAATGCCGAGCACTTCCCGCTCCGCATCGACCAGCGACTGCCGGTTGTCGTCACGGGTAATAATCTTGCGGTACTCTCTCGGATAATGATGCAGGAAATACATCACTCCGATATCGTTGAGGAGCCCGGCAATAAGCGCTTCTTCCGGAGACTCGTAGCCAATCATTTGGGCGATCTTCTCGGAGGCGGCAGCAATACCCAGGACATAGTTGAAAAAATCTCTGGGCTCAACACCGGATTCGCCCGCTATTTTATCAGGGTGAAAGACAGTGGTCGAAAGGGCCAGGCATTTGACGGTGGTGACGCCCAGGACGGAGATCGCCTGATTGACCGTCTTGATTTCGTTGAACCGCTGATAAAATGCCGAATTGGCCAATCTGAGAATGTTACCCGTCAGGGAAGGGTCTTTGAGGATGATGGTCGCCAGGGAGTCGGAGGTAAAATCTTCGCGCCCAACCTCTTCGAGAATCTCCGACAGAACCTGCGGCAGGGACAAAAGTTGCTTGTTTTGTCTGATCTCTTCAATGATTGTAATCTTGTCCATATACAGTAAGCCCTTTCCAATTAATATTATTATCGGAAAAAGGCCGGTAAGATTAACCGTCTATGGACTTTTCGCTATGATACCGACCCGGACTGAACCACCGACTTGATGACATCGGTCAGTTGCTCGATACGGAAGGGCTTGTAAAGGACTTCCGTGATACCCGATTCGACCAGGCGGTCGCTGTCGACACTGGCTTCCCAGCCGGTCAGCAGAATAATCGGTATATCGGCGTGTAGCGCCTTGATCTTTCTGGCCACTTCCAGACCAGACATACCGGGCATTGCCAGATCCGTAAACACGACATCAAAAGCCGATTCCGAGGCCAGTCTTATCCCCTCCTGGCCGGTGGAGGCGGTCTTAATCTCATAGCCCAGCGACTGGCACATGGCCGTGAGCAGATCCAGGATGATAGCCTGGTCGTCAATGGCCAGAATCCTGATGGTCGAGCGCGGCTTGACCGGGCCGGAGGGTTTGTGAACCCGAAGAGGAAATTTGAAAGACAAGTACGACGGCGTGCGGCTAAACCGGTCAAAGGAATAAGCACCCTGTTTATGAAGATGCTCCAGGAAAGCATCTGATGGCCGGTACTTGAGGACCTCGTCCGGAGGCTCGTAGTTTCCAAAACCGGCCACGGATTCCACGGGCGGGAAGTTTTTCTTATGACGGGAGATATCCAAATAGACATAATCGCCGGATTCATACACCGACACGGTGATTACATCATCAGTTTCCGCCAACGCCGCGAACGATTCCAGAGCCTCCTCGAATAATATCTTGATGTTAGAATCTCCAAGCAGCGCCACGCCGGAAGCAGTCGACTTGAAAATGATCTCTCGGGGACTGCCAGCGATCATGTAGAGATTATCCGAGATGTGACTACTCGCAATCACGTGCTCGACGGTGGGCGCCAGGTCCTGAGTGTCATCGGTAACCGGCGGCGGCGTATATTCCTCGGGAGCGGATAGCTCTCCCAGCGATTTCTTCAGGTAACCGGCCGCCTGCTCAGCCTCGGCAAGAACACTGCGGAACTGACTTTTCACTTCCCCGGTGATATCATCACGATTCAACCCCAGTTCGGCGTTGCCGATTATGGCTGAGAGGTAATTGTTCAACTGGTTGACCACCGGCCCCAGTCCCTCGATTGAGGCACCTTCAGCCGGAAGCTGACGTTGTTGCATCTGTTCAACAGTCAGGCCCATGGAGTAAAGACCGACAATCAGCGTAATAACACGCTCCCATTCACTATGTTGGTCCTCGGCAACATCGAACACAAACAGCATTACGGCGCCGACCACGTCGCCCGCGCAGGCAACCGGGCAGGTAGCCATCATCGAGGGCACGCCCTTCTCCCCCAACAGCTTCAGGATGGCCTCGCGGTTGGACATATCGTAGGACTCAAGTGCTTTGGAAACTCGGCTGCGCCCGGAGGCAAATCTCGGCTGCATCGAGGTGACCACGCGGCCGACCTCGCCCTCGCCGGGATAAACCCGGATGTCGCCCAGCGAGTTTTTGTCAGCATGCCGGGCATCGGCCGCCACAAACGAAGCGTCCGGCTGCTTAACGAGCGACACCAACATCGACTTACGCGGCAAACACGAGGCCAGATGCTCCAGGAGATGACCGGGACTATCGGAAAACGGCTGCAGATCTTCAAAGCGAAGCAACTGGATGACCTGCTCGAATCCTTTCCGGCGTGTGACATTGAGGCGGTTGCTCTCGTTAAGTTTCAGCACGAGCTGCGCCATACCGGCGAAGACGCCGAGCGCTTTCAGGTCCTGATCCCCGACCTTAAACGGTGAGGATTCCTTGCGAAGAAGCAGCGCATCGCGTCCTTCCCGGCTGCGTACCGGGAAGATCAGTGACGACAAAGATATATAGGACCGGCCCTCTTCGCTGACCGCTTCCTGATTGATTATCAGCGGCTTGTTTTTGTCGAGAGCTTCAATCAGGGCGGTGCGGTAGTTCTCCGACAAATCCGCAAGAGGTTCGCTGCCGCCGTAAAAGCGCAACGCACCGCTGACCAGACCAAAAAGATGCACGGACTGACTCGACGCCAGACCGACAATCCCCTGGCAAAACGCCTCGACCGTGTCGCCGAGTTCGTTCCCTCCGGTAGCTGACAACAGCCGGGAGGTGAATTCGCTGTAGCGGGCCTGCGACTTGTCGATCTCGCCCCGGACCTGGGTGAGTTCGCGCGAGAGACGGGCCGAGTTTATTTTTTCGGCGAGCCATTCGGCCACCGGTAAGAGGAAGCGCACCTCGGCCCGCGTGAATTGCCGCTCCTGCTGGGAAAACAGGATGATACCACCGATTTTTTCCGAACCGGAGACCATCGGCAACACCAGACACGAACGAAAGCGTGACTCGACCGCTTTACCATTGGGATCTATGAAGGTGAAACCGCCGGTTATCACCGGCTCGGCCAGATCGATGGACTGGGTGATAATATTGCGGTCAAGCGGATAGTGTTCCAGAAACGCCGTCTCCTGCTGAGTAAGCCCGGCTGAGGACGCCAGCACAAACTGACGACGGGTACGGTTGACAAGAAACACGGCGCCCATAGTGTCCGGCAAGTGGGAAACGATCTCCTTGGTAGCCAGATCGAGCAGTTCGAGCAAATGGTACGGTTCACGGGCATCACGCTGCAAATCCGTCAGGAGGGCCAGTTTCTGATCGTGGGTGAAGAGTTCCTCGGCTCGCATCTGCCAGAAATCGGCATAGAACGAAAACGCCACCACCACCAGCAAAGTACCGAGCAGAAACACGATGTACTGCGCCATGTCTATATAGCCGTAAGCTCCCTCGATAAACCACACATTGTAAACGGCCAGAGCCTTGACCGCCTGCCAGACCGCCGCGGCAAACATAAACACAGAGCCGCTGAGGAACGCGAATCTTCCCGGAGTATCCCGGCAGGTCAAAAAGCGCAATCTAACTCCGAGAAATAGCAATGCCGTCAGAGTCGCCAGTGGCACCATCAGCGTGACCGAGAAACTTCCCATCAGTTTACCCTCATCATATCGCCGTGCAATGTATAAGCATCCGCGGATGTTATCCTTACCGGCACCACCGTACCCGATTCAAGAGGGCGTTGGCTCTCGAACAGGACAATCTTGTTGCCTTCGGTGCGGGCGCGGTAATACTGCTCGCTGCGTCGTGAGAACCCTTCAACCATACCGTGGCGCACCTGGTTCACCTCGCGCTGGTTCTGCTCCTCGCCGATCTGTTGCTGCAGTTTGATCAGCCGGTTGAGCCGATCGATCTTGTCTTCTTCCGCTACGTCGTCATCGAAGCGGGCCGCGGTCGTGCCCGGACGCACCGAGTAGCGAAACATGAAAGCGCCGTCGAATCGAATAGTGCGTACGGCCGCGAGCGTTTGCTCGTACTCCTCGTCCGTCTCCGAAGGGAAACCGACAATCAGATCAGTCGTCAGCGATACATAATCCAGCGTACTGCGGATGTATTCTACGGTTTTGAGATAATGTTCAATAGTGTAAACTCGCCCCATCCTCCTGAGAATCCGGTTGCATCCGGACTGAAGCGGCAGGTGAATGTGCTGCATGACCTTCGGTTGCTCGGCCATCACGTCAACCAGGCGCTCCGACAGGTCTTTGGGGTGTGACGTCATGTAGCGAATTCGCTGAATGCCGGTTCCGGTCGCCACGCGCTCAAGAAGTCTCGGGAAATCGGTGTCGCCGTAACGATAGCTGTTTACATTCTGTCCCAGCAGGGTAACCTCGGCCACACCCTCATCGACCAGCTTGCTGATGGCACCGACAATCTGGTCGGCGCTGTGGGCGCGCTCCTTACCCCGGACATAGGGTACGATACAATAGGTGCAGTAGTTGTCGCAACCGCGAGAGATCGTGACAAAACCGGAAAACGAGGTTTCTTTCGAAGGCATGATCATGTCCATATTCTCATGCCCGAAGGCCGTCATCACCGGCGATGTCCCCTCGATACCTTCAATGACGTCCGGAAGCTCGAAAACGCGGTCGGTGCCGAGCACGAAATCCACATACGGCACCTCGGCTCGCAGCTTCTCCCCCAGGCGTTGGGCCATGCACCCGACGACGGCTATTTTCATATGCGGTCGCTTTTTTTTATATTGATAGACCTCGCCCAGACGACCGAGCACTCGTTCCTCGGCTTTCTCACGTACGGAGCAGGTATTGAAGATGAGCAAATCGGCATCTTTTTCATCGTCCACGCGCCGGTATCCCCGGGTAATCAGGGTGGTTGTGAGGGTCGATGAATCGGCCAGGTTCATCTGACAACCGTATGTGGATAGATGAAAAGTCCTTATTTTTCTGTCTTGTGACACGCTGATCTCCGAGGGTATGTACTGGTGCCTATCCTTCAAATACGCTGAAATGTCAAGGTTTTTGGGGATAAACGCAAATAAAAACTTGTAGCGACCGGACCGTCCCTGGCATAAAAAAAGAGAGAACCGGGGCTTCTCTCTTTTTGAATATTTTCGTAAACATCCACCGCCACCTGAAACTTGCAGCGAGTGTATGTGTCAGCTTATCAGTCTACGCAGCCCGGCACTGACGCCGGTCCGCCGCCGAAGAGATATTCAACCAGGTAAGTCAGGTCGCTGATATCCAGGACACACGAGCCATCCACATCCGCCAGGTTTATCACTGCCGGTGCCGGCCCGCCACCGAAGAAATAATCCACGAAGAAAGTAATATCGGAAATATCCACCTGTCCGCTGAGGTCGACATCACCGGGAATACCATCGGTCAAAGCAATAACATTTATGCTGAACACCTTCTCTTCACTGTATGGGTTGACGAGGTCGCGCACATAAACGGTGAAGTCAAACTGGCCCTTCTCGGTCGTACTACCGGAGATGACACCGTTCTGGTCGAGCGTGTAGCCGGTGGGCAAAACCCCGGAAGTAATACTGTACTCGGTGAATGAGCCGGAGGTGCGTACCTTGACACTGTCAAAATACGGTTTGGTCTGCTCGCCCTCGCTCAGCACACTGTCGGTGTTGAGGATATGCAGCGTCCAATCTTCCATCTGTTCGAGTTTCAACACCCAATCGGACGGGTCGAGCTTAATCATGTCCAGGGAATTATCGAAATGCAGCGGGAATATTTGCTGGCGCTGATAGATCCACATGGTAAGCGTGTCATCATCAGCGGTTCCCGGGAAATCAAAGAAGAAATCAACCGGCATGGCGAATACGCTCGGATTCGAATTCTGTATCTGCCTCACGGCCAGGTAAACATCGTTACCACCACCATCGGCCGGCTCCTCCCAGTAGGAGAATCGAAACGACGGCTGGTAACTGCCGTAAATCCACTGCTGGAAGAACCAGTCAAGTTCGACACCGGTAGCGCCCTCGAAGACATCGCGGAACTTCTCGGTCGTGGCCGCGGCGTGCTGGTACTCGGAATGGTAGTAGGCATCCACGCCGTCAAAGAAGGCCTGATCTCCTAGCACTCCACGGAGCATATGAACCACCCAGGCGCCTTTGTCATAGGAAAGATTGCTGTTGAAAATCGTCCACACGCTCATCGTATCGGTTACGAATATGGTTCCCGATCCCGTATAGGCCATGCCGTTCATGTACGAGTGATAGCTGGCCCAACCATCCTTCTCCAGATAATACAGGGCTTCCGAGTATGAGGCCCAGCCTTCATTCAGCCAGATATGTCCCCAGGATTCGCAGGTGATCATGTCGCCCCACCACTGGTGAGACAGTTCATGCACCACCACCGGCTCCGAAAATCCGAAGGAGCCACCAGAGGTTGAGGTCATGGTCTGGTGTTCCATAGCGCCGCCCCACTCGAAGTTGGAGTGACCGTATTTCTCCTCCACAAACGGATACTGTCCGTACTGGTCAGAAAAAATGGTGAGGGCATTGGGCGTTATATCGAATTTCGTCAATGAATAATCATAGCGGTCGGGATACACCGCGTGAACCAGCGGCATGGTGTCATTGTCGTTGTTGTACGGCCACTCGTCGTACCAGATCGTGTAGTCGGAGATGGCCAGTGAAAACAGATAGGTAACCATCGGATAGTGACAGGTGTAGTAGAAACTGTGCGTATTGTCACCGTGGTCGACGGTAGAATCGAGCGTGCCGTTGGAACCGACATAGAAGCTGGTATCAACGATTATCTCGATAAGGAAGGAGTCCGCCTTATCATCCATGCGGTCCTTGCAGGGCCACCAGGTTCGGGCGAAATACGGCTCGGAGAGTGTCGTCATCACTCGCTTGCTCAGACGCCAGTCAAAAGCAAAGGCCTGCAGACCATCCTCGGCCGGGTGACCATTGTAATAGAAATCAAATTCAAATGTCTCGCCGGTGATGTAGGTCTGGCCCAGCGTCACCGTCACCACGTCGCCGCTGCGAGTGTACGCCAGCGGCCCTGATGGCGCCACTATCGAGTCGATGGCCATCGAGGCATAGTAATCGACCTGAATCTCGCTGACACCATCTTCAGCAGCGTTGGCCACAAACTTTACCCTTCCGTACAGCCATTCCGTCGTATCGTTTACCCGGATGCTTATGTCGTAGAATAGGACATCGTAATTGGTCTGGGTACTGGTGATTGCAGCACTACTGGTTAGACGGCGTGAAAAATCCTGGTCCAGGATCGCTTGAGCCTTGGATTGCCACAGGATGCGATGTATTTCCGAGGCCGGGACATTATCCCAGTCCACTTCGGGTTCAACATCAGCTGCCAGAACCGGCCAGGCAATAAGGGTTATGAGAATCGCGAACAAGATTTGCTTCATCATCGCCGATGGTGCTGTCATGTCTACTCCTCCAGGCACGGCAAAAAGTCGTGGCGGCTAAATAGTTATTATACAAACACATGCATAAAGCAGACTGTCTGTGGGTACTATCCAAAAGTACCATATCAGCCTTTTTTGTCAAGCACAAATCCTATTAGATCAGATCGGAAAGTGCGTTGTTTTCTGTAACAGCCAGAGGCAGCGCCGAGTTCATGGATTATTTGGATGCCATTTATACATTTACCAACCCCTGTGGCAACTCGCTGGCAACTGCATCCCATACCCCGGATTGACAAAAAAAGGCGCCGTCTGTTGATTGACGGCGCCCATATTTTAGGCGTGCGAATCAATTCTTTGATTAGTAGGGATTACCGCACGGAATCGGTCCATTCAGGAACAGGTACTCAGAGAAATAGGTCATATCAGAGACATCGATACGATGGTTGCAGTCGAGGTCACCGACAACCCTCTCCGGTTGAGGCTCGGGGCCACCTCCGAAGAGATAATCAGCCATGGCCACCAGGTCGGAGATGTTAATTACGGCGTTATAATCCCAGTCACCGTGGAACCGCCAGACCTTCATCAACAGGGTAACCTTCCTCGGCGAATTAGTCGCATCGGGTGCCACCACGTAGAAAGAGTCGGCATATTGTCCAAATGGGAAGCCGGCGGCATTGGCCGTCAACCCGACAATACCCGGCACATTACCGGCAATGATGTCGGGATATAGCCAGGGTACGTCTTCATCAATATCCCATTCCATACAGCCGCCGTAACGATTCAGAATCTCGAACACATTCGGCGGGGTCGGACCGGCATTCTCCTGGGTAGAAATGATGTAATTGTCTTTGCTCAGGTAAATCTCCGGATCAACCAGCCCGGCAATCATGTCAAAACGGACAATAACGGTATCCGGCGAATTAGTCGCTTTCGGTGCCACTATCAAGATGGTGTCATAGTAAGTCCCTAGCGGGAGCTGGATATCTTTGGCGGTTGCTGTAATCAGGAATGGCGCCACAGCCGAATCATAGTCCAGCCAGAACAGATCGGATTCATAGATAAGTTGGAACGGAAGCGGATCGTCGCCGCCGATGTTATCGACCAGGAAGTAGTCCATCGGCATCAAAACCTTGGCTCCCATATCACACTCGAACACCTCAAACCGGATGGTATCTTTCCCCGGATGCAGAACAGCAGGGTCATCGACATAATGCATCACAAAGACCACCGGCACCGGCGAGTTTATGGCTTCATTGGAATACACCCAGAGGGTGTCATAGTAATCGACGCCGGCCGTGCCGCCGGTGATTTTGAAACCAACTTCCACATCCTGCGGAGCCACACCGGAAGAGGGAGTCAGCGTAAACAACCGGGGGGAATCCTCTTCCAGCCAGAAAGACATACCGCCGGCGCCACCGTTGCGGATGGTGATCGTCCAGGGCGGAATGGTGGGCTGCCCGGTGGGCACGATGACATAGTTGAACAGGGAATCAACCTCGATTATTGGCAGGTCGGAGCCAACCGACAGGAAAACCGGGACTTTGACCGGGCTGTTGGTCGCGTTGGGATCCGTTACAACGATAGTATCAACGTAATCTCCAAACGGCAAACCGGTGATATCAACCGATACGGTGACATGGCCGAGATCACCGCCAAAAATCGGACTCAGTGACAGCCAGGATTCCGTGTTAGACACGGTCCAATCGAGTGTGGAACCACCGATGTTGGTTATGGTCAGAATCTTGTCATCGGGGTCAGCCTCACCGGCTACGGCATTGAAATAGAACTGCTCCGGGTCTACCCCGATCACCGGCGGCGGTGGAATGATTTCCAACGTAACCACCAGGTACTGCGGCGAATTTGAGGCTGTCGCCGAACTCACCAACACCGAATCAACATACATCCCGGCCATCAGTCCGGTGGAGTTAATCAGCACGTTGATGGCCTGCGTGGTGGTTCCCTGAGTCGGGCTTAGCAGCAACCAATCGATATTCTCGGTCAGCGTGAAACTGAGGGGCTGACCATCGGAACTAATTGTACAAATCTGGCCGGGGGGACTTCCGGCGCCTTCCATACCGCTGAAGTGCAACGAGTCAGGACTCAAAACCAGGTTAGAGACTATCGGCGCATCGGGGTCGAGTATCGTAAAGCAGTGCGGACCGTCCCAATCGGGGTAAACGTCTCCTCCCGTCGTTGACCATTTCCAGAAACTGATCGGCGGGTAGAAACTGCTGTCAAGACAGATTTGGCCGAGATGGTAAGCGGCATCGATAGGACCGATTTGTAAGGTCCATACGATTTCGTTGAAGCCGGCCGGGATTCCGGGTGCGAATAATTTGAAACCTCCAAAACCGACTGTATCGGCGCCTATGCCGTCGATGCTGAAATTATTGACGAAAATGCCCTGTTCATACATGGCAGCAGTCACGGCCCCGGTGGCGGTCCCCACCGTGGTGTCCCACTGTGCACCCGTGGGCGAATAAACCCTGAAGCCGTTGGTGGAGCCGGTAATATTATAGCCGGTATTGTTGTTCATACGGATATGGAATGTTACCGGCTGATTGATTTCAATCGTATCGGTATTCCACAGGCCATCAGTGTGATCCAGTGACATCAACCCCTGTGCCGTCACTGACATAAATGGACACAACAAGACCAGGATAAGCAGCCATGACAACTCACGTCTCATCTTTTGCCTCCATGCAAATATTCATATTCTAACAAGTTACTTGTATCTTTATGAACCCGCGCCCTTAACATATTTATACCCACCACCACGACATTCTCGATGTGACGCGTACAATTAATTGGTAAGGAAGATCAGTAATTTTATCAAAGTTTAGAATGGATTCAAAGTTCTTACCTAATACGTCACGCCCCAGAATATGGACCAAGGTTTCCGAAGAAAAATGTACTCGTCCCTTATATATCTATAATAATAACCGATGATGCGTGGTGTCAAGATATTTGTTGGAAAGTGAATGCGATGACGCACCGCTACTTCTTGGGAGTGCGGGTAGATTTCGGCTTGGTCTTAGGTTTGGTCTTAGGTTTGGCCTTAGGTTTGGCCTTAGGCGTGCGCTTCAACTGCTTTTTTCGGGCCTTCTCCATTTCCTCGGCAAAGACTTTCTCGAGGGTAAAGGCCGACGGTGTGAAATTGAGCAGACATGTCTCAAACAACTCGTCAACTCGCTCGATATACGTGAACTTCGTCTTGCGAATAATCTCGCGGGGCAGTTCCTTGAGATCTTTTTCGTTTTCCTTCGGCAGGGCGACGTGGTAAATGCCGGCCCGGTATGCCGCGGATACTTTTTCCTTGATGCCACCCACCGGTAACACTCTACCCCGCAGAGTCACCTCGCCGGTCATAGCAATATCATTTCGGATGGGCCGCTCCGACATCACCGAGGCGATAACCAGGCAAACGGTGATTCCCGCCGAGGGGCCGTCTTTGGGGATGGCACCGGACGGGAAATGGACGTGAATATCGAATTCGTTAAAATCGTTGGCATCAACGCCCAACATGTCGGCTTTGGACCGGACATAGGAATGAGCCGCCTGAATGGATTCTTTCATCACATCGCCCAGCGAGCCGGTGCTGAAGATGTTGCCATCCCCCTTCATCTTCAGACCCTCGATGAACATCAGGTCACCGCCGGACCCGGTCCAGGCCAGGCCGGTTGCGGAACCTATTTCGGGCTGGCTGTCCGGCTTTTCCGGAATGAAGATGGGCTGACCGAGAAAACTCTCGAGATTCTTCTCATTGATTCGCCACGAGGTCTTTTTCTTCTCAACCTTTTCCAGGGCAATCTTGCGGCAGATCTTCTCTATCTGCTGGGAGAAACCCGTCAGTCCGGCTTCCATCGTATAATTGTTGATAATCTTAGACAGTATTTTCTGCGCGAATTTCAGTTCCGACTTCAGAATACCGTGCTTCTTCAGCAGGCTGGGGATTATGTACCGCTTGGCAATGACAATCTTTTCTTTTTCGATATATCCCGGCAGTTCCAAAATCTCCATGCGGTCAATGAACTGCTCGGGGAGCTCCTCATAGGAACGCACGGAGCAGATGAAAAACACCTTGCTCAAATCAAACGGCACGCCCAGGTAGGTGTCGAGAAACCGTGAGTTATGGCGAACATCGATCACTTCCAGCAACGCCATGTTTACCGATGAGTCGTTCTCGATATTGAAATAGTCGATATCCTCGATGAGAATCACCGGATCACAGGAACCGGCATCCTTGAGAGCACGGATTATCTTACCAGGCATCGCGCCCAGGAAGGTGCGCGGTGTTCCCTTTATTTCCGCAACGTCGGCGATGCCCCCGGCCGAAATACGGATAAACTCTTTGCCCATCGCACGGGCGACCGCCCGGGCCAGGGAGGCCTTGCCGGTGCCGTGAGCACCTACCAGACATAGCGCCGGTCCTTCGCTGACGCCGCCGAGAAGTTTCCGGACAGAAAGCCGCTGGAGAATCTGTTCCTTTATGCTGGTTGAACCGAAATACTCCTTTGACAGCACCTTTTCCGCATCGCGAATATCATACTCCTCCGGGGTAAATTTCTCCCAGGGCAGGGCTAACAGCCAATCGAGGTAGTTTTTGGTCACACCGTATTCGGCCGAGGCGGTCGATAGCTGGGTGAGACGGTCAGCTTCGATATACGCCCGGGAAACAACATCCGGGGGCAGGTCGGGCCGGGCCTTGACCATGCTTTTGATGCGTGCGGCTTCCCTTTCTTCGGTCAGATCTTCGCCGAGTTGCTTTCTTATCTCCCGTAACTGCTGCCGAAGGAAGTGCTTGCGTTGCTCTCTTTCGAGTGATTCGGAGACATTCTCATTTATTTCGTACACGGTAGCGACCTGGCTCAATTCTACATTAAGATGGTTCAGAAGACGCTTGAAACGGACTTTCAGATTAACCGTTTCGAGGATTTCCTGGCGCGACGGCAGAGGAAAACGGAAATTGGCCGCGACGGCATCGGCAAACAAAGACGGATCATCCTGACTCATTTTGATAACCCGCAACATTTCCGGCGAATAAGTGGGATCCAGGTGAATTATTTCCCGGACGGTATCGATAACGTCCTCGATAGCTTCCGTGAAGGCCTTGGCGCCAACAGCCTGAAGCTGCATACGATTGGCGGTCGCTTTAATTAAAGGTTGGCGCTCCAGAATCTTGTCCAGAGCCATCCGCTGAATACCTTCAATAGTGATAATCTTAGAATTGGATGACGCTTCCTTGGCGTCGCGAATCCGCCCCAAGACGCTGATTTCGCTTACCCTGGGGTTCTCCTCGTCATCGTCGGTGAACGGCGAATAAGACGCAATAAACTCCCGGTTGCGGGATAAGCAGTAATCAATGAGCTTGAGGTTGGCTGGTAGGCCAACCTGGATAGTGAGCACCTGCCCGGGGAAAAGCACGCCCGTTTTGAGCGGCAATACTGGGTACTTACTTACTTTGTCAGTGACCAGGACGGGTTGTCTGTTTTTCAGTCGTATGATCATATTCTACCGTGTCATATTGCTTATCGGCTCAGCAGGCGGTTGCTGAATCCAAGCTACGAAAATTGTTGATTCCTTGTCAATTGATATGGTCGGGCGTGATAGTCAAGAAGGCCGTGATTTCTTCCGAAATAGGTCAAGGAACCTATTGCCACGTCTTAGCGTTAAAGGGCCATACTTGCTCCGCCAACAGACCGGCCAACACAAATAACTTAGCCGGCAGTGTCGTATAGTCAATAGGCCCGCACTATCGAAGTTAGCGGTTGTTTACGGTTAAACACTGCCGTGGCAGTCCCAAACACAGGAACCAAAAAATGAGATTTGACGACATTATCCAGGCTATCGGTCATACCCCTCTGGTGAGAATCAACCGCCTCGCCGGAGAGAACTCGGCGACAATCTACTGCAAGATGGAGAGTTTCAACCCGGGCAGTTCGGTAAAAGACCGGATTGGCGCGGCCATGATCGAGACAGCGGAACGAGATGGTACCCTGAAGCCGGGCATGACAATAGTGGAGCCGACTTCGGGCAATACCGGCATCGCCCTGGCTATGGTAGCCGCGGCCAAGGGATATCGATGCATCTTGACTATGCCGGAAACGATGAGTCTGGAGCGACGGGCGGTTCTCAAGATGTTCGAAGCCGAGATCGTGCTCACTCCGGGTAAGGAAGGTATGAAGGGGGCGATTAAGGCAGCCGAGGAACTGGCCGCTCGGCACGGCTATTTCCAGCCATTCCAGTTCAGCAATCCGGCCAATCCGGAAATTCACCGCCTCACCACCGGTAAAGAGATTATCGAAGACCTTGCTGACCTTTCCCTCCACGCCTTCGTGGCCGGTGTCGGGACGGGCGGTACGGTCACCGGCGCCGGGGCGGTTTTGAAAGACAAGTACGGCTGTAGAATCTATGCGGTGGAGCCTGAGGCCTCGCCGGTGATTTCCGGCGGCGAGCCGGGACCACATCCGATCCAGGGAATCGGCGCGGGCTTTATCCCGGACAACTATGACGCCAGTGTTGTCGATGAGGTAATTCGCGTCAAAAACGATGACACCTTCGAGATGGCCAGACAACTCGCCCGGAAGGAAGGTATCCTGGGCGGAATCTCGGCCGGCGCCAACGTTTGGGCGGCGATTCAGGTGGCTGAAAAGCTCGGGCCCGGCAAAGTCGTGGTGACCATCATCTGCGATACCGGGGAGCGTTATCTTTCCACGGCATTATTCAATGATCAAAAATAATATATTTTTGACGATATAAGAGACTATGCTTGCAATCTTAGAAGACATCAAGGCCATTTACAGAAACGACCCGGCCGCCCGGAATATCGAGTTTCTCCTCTATCCCGGGTTTCATGCCATTTTCTTCCACCGCATCAATCATTTTCTGTGGAAGCTGGGTGTACCGTTTATCCCACGTTTGTTTTCTCAGTTGACGCGCTTCTTCACCGGCTTGGAGATTCATCCGGGAGCCACTCTCGGCAAAGGGTTCTTTGTCGATCACGGTGCCGGTCTGGTGATAGGTGAGACGACTGAAATCGGTGACAACTGCGTTCTGTTTCACAATGTCACCCTGGGAGGAACCGGTAAGCACATCGGCAAACGGCATCCTACCCTGGGCAACAATGTTCTGGTCGGAACCGGGGCTATTCTGCTGGGGCCGATCACGGTCGGCAACAATGTCAAGATCGGCGCTAACAGTTTTGTGGTGATGCGCGACGTTCCGGACAACTGCACTGTCGGTGGCACGCCCGCAACAATCATCAAGCGCTTCGACAACCATTGCCACGAAGAACTGCCCAAGACCCGGGTCCGCGAAATGCAGGCTTAGGTCAGTTGACGGTTTCGGAAATCCTCTTGAGCACAAGCTGACGCAATTCGAAATCCGGGTGATCTTTCAGGTTCTCCAGGCTGAAACGAATAGCTGACGGTAAGGCGCTCAGCCGATAATACCCCAACCGGTTGTTCTCGATCACGGACCAGTTGATACTCAGTCCCGCGGCAATCTCGTTTTTCATGCGATACAGGTAACGGGCCTGGTTGAACCCCTGTTCGATGTCCTCTTTGTAAATCCATCCCGCTTCGCGGTGGCACCTCGTCCAGGCCAGCTTCACGAAGTACTTGAATGATTTACCCGTCAGCCAGACCGGGAAGCCGTTGACCCGGATCAGGTAGCGTTCCTTTTCGTAGCGGCCGTCGATCTCAATCGATTCCGGCTCACCCAGCAGCAGGGCCGCTTTTGCGCCCGGCACAGCCGTCGTCATGGTAGTTCTGGTTTGCATACAAACCTCCTCTTTAAGTGATAATATCCTCTTATTTATCTTTGCGGATTTACCACCGGCCGGTATCAGCCGGTCGACCTGGTCAGGCGATAACTCACAGAGTTGGACCAGATCATGTATGCCGTCTCTCTCCAGCGCGATATAGTCACCGCGGCTGAGAAGATTTCGGAAGTGCCGGTGGTGCTTGCGCCAGTTGTCAGGAAGACCGTAGCGAAGGGTAAAGGCGTAGCGAGAGAGATGGTCGGCGCGGCTCGGGTCAGGATCAGTCGCTTCCAGCAATGCCGATATCGCGGTGACCAGATGAGCGGCCGTTTCGCCGAGGCTCATAATCTGCCCCAGATGCATCTGAAAGCGTTCCTCGAGCTTCTCCACCGGAGCCAGACGACACCAGTCATGCAGCACCAGAAAGGCCTTCAGCGCCGCCGAGGACCGGTAGGTCGGCCGCTGACGTTGATTGACCGGCACCAGCCGCTCAGCATCGCTTACAAGCTCCTCATAGAAGCGACAGAGCATCTTCACGGATGTATTGCGGTTGTACTCCCATTTGGTCAGCAGCGAGGCCGGCAGCGCCCATCCGGGACCGCTCAGGGCCAGCGCCAGCCAGCCGGGCGTTCTCTCCGGGCAGGACGAACTCAGTTCAGAAAGGTAGTAAGCGACCTCTGCGGCGGACAATCCGTGGGAAGAACTCGCCCGTCCCAGGGCGGTCGGCAAAATATCGCCGGTCGCTTTATCGAATCTGACCAGTCCGGCTTGCCGGAGCGCCTCGACGGCTGATTCAAATTCCGGCAACGAGTCATTGCCATCGCCATCTTGCGCCCGGAGGGTATGAGCATACACGGCTTCAAGACCGGTCATATCTCGGGCCAGCCCACAGACAATAATATTAAGCGTCCAGTCGACCAGGGGCATGCTGTCAAAGGCGGAGTCGAACAGGTCGTGATTCTCACCAGTGATATAGCTGGCCCAGAGCACTTCCCGCTCAAACGCGGAGTCGGCCATAACAATCGCCCGACCCGGCTTTTCCCGATCACCCGACCCAAGCCGCCCGGCCCGGCCGGTCATATTGTCAAATTCACATCGCGTTACCGGCACCAGCGACGGTTTGCCGCCATACTCACCGGCGGCGTACTTGACCGTCTCCAGATAGACCGTATCCGCCGGGAGGTTCACCCCCATAGATAAAGTAGTAGTTGATATAATCGCCTTAATTTCTTTATCTATAAACGCTTGCTCTACCATGTTTCTTTGTCGTGGCGAGAGGTCGGCATTATGAAAAGCCACCCCGTGGCTCATTGCCTGACGTAGCGAGCGCACCAGAAAGGACGGTTCTTCTTCTTTCAGCAAGTCCAGCGCATGACGGGCCGGGCCCCAGTCAACGGCCGCGGCCAGGCGACAGGCACAGTTGACAGTATCCATGCGCGACTTCATAAATACCAGCGTGGAACCGTCATCGGACTTCACCTGGTTGGCAAAACCGACATAAGGGTCATCACCCGCCTCGATTCTGACAAAAGGCTGGGAACCCTCCAGGTGATTGTTGTAGGAACGATAGCAGAACGAACCTTCGGCGGCCACCCCTCGGAGCAGATCTACCGGCCGGACGGTCTCCTCCACCAGCACCGCCCTAAGCCATGAAGCCATCAACTCGGCCGAAGCATTGTGGCCGCCCCCCAGGACGGCCGACAGTCCGACGAGGGTGGGCGTGTACGATGACGCCAGTATCTTCGTCAGCAGTCGCTCCAGAACGGCGCCTCTCCCCGGCTCAGCGATAGTCTGGATTTCGTCCACAACCACCGTGCCGACGTTCTTCAAAGAATCCAGGGAGGTGGTCAGGAGTTGGTCGAGTTTCTCATAGATAGCCAAAGCCAGTTGAAATTTCCCTTCCACAAACGGCCGGTCGTTTTCCGGATGATCGCCGGTGACAATCAGGCATTTGATCCCCAGCGGTCCGTAGGTCTGGCGGAAAAGCCGATATTTTTGTTCGGCCAGTGATTTCAACGGAAATAGCATCACGGTCCGCCTTCGAGCGCTGACCGCTTTAAGACCGGCCAGCTCGGCACAGAACGATTTCCCCGATGACGTCGGCGCGGTAATCAGCACGTTGACCGGGTGCTGCTGATCGGCCGGCGACGGATTCCCCAACAGTCCCCGGCGGACCGCCTTGCTCTGCACCGGCAGAAGCAGTTCCCCCTGGCGCTCACGCCAACGCTGTAGCACGCACTCCGGTATCCCCCATTTGCTCAGATCACTCAAATACATAAGCGTAACCTTCTCATAAAGTACCCCAGCCCCAGACACCCTGTGAGTATCCATCACCGCACGCGGCAGGACATCACCGGGCACCGTACTCTTACTCGAAATCGTGTGCGGCATCACACGCAGCCGGCGCTTAGACGCCGCAGCTCTGATATCCGCACGACGGGCAACTGAAGCAGTTACCCAGCCGAACCATACCGCCGCCGCAGTCCGGACAGGTGGCGGCATTGAGATAGCTGATCTCATCGCTACTGCTTTCCTCGGCGCTGACAAAACCCGGCAGGGCGTAGCGGTAGTCCTCAGAAAACTCGGCCGCAAAGACAGCATCCCTATCGCTGAAGTGGTCCATTTGTTATCCCCTTTCGATTTGGTGGCAATTATTGGCGTGCAGGCATAATACTGCACATTTGTGCCCCTGTCAAGCGAAAAAACACAGGCTACCACCAATTTTATCACAAGCTGCTCAATTACAAAGGGTTATCAAAATAGCCGACGCGGCCCGAAAAAGAAAAAGCATCCTCGCCGATTGGCAGGGATGCTTGTGGAAGTCAGATTTTGGAAGTCTCTTAGTTGGTCAGTTCAAACTCGACTTTGTAAGTTACCCAAACTTTAACCGGGCGGCCATTCTGAATACCCGGTTTGTATCTGCACTTGTATGCCGCCTTCACAGCCGCTTCGTCGAGTGAGTTCACACCGGAGGTCTTACCGAGAATAGCTTTGCGAACCAGACCTTCTTCGTCAACCAGCGCTTTCACCCAGACCAGACCGGTGATACCGGCCTGCTCGGCCAGACGCGGGTAGTCGGGCACGTGCTCGAAAATCATCTCAGGATAAATCTCCACCGCGATAAAGTCAGTGGGAGCCGGGAGGAAGTCATCATCGGCGATATCCACCACGATGGGGGCGTCGTTGCCAGCTTCGGTGATATCCGGAGCTACGATCTCAGCCAGTTCCTCACGGGAGGCAATGACTACATCGTCGTCAAGAACCTCATCATCGGCGACCGGTTTGGGAATACCCACTTTTGGCATCGCGACGTTGGGCTGACTCACCTGGACCTGCGGCGGTTTCTTGGTCACACTGGGAGGCGGTCCCAGGTCCGCTATCGTCTTAATAACGACTGCCGGCGCCTCAAATATCTCCTCCTCACTCATAGCGGAGATAACCCATGAAACCAGTAGAATCAGGGCCACAACGGCCAGCGTGGAGAGTGTGCCGAACAGGAGATTCCGCTGGTACTTGGATTTCAGTTCGTAAGCTCCGTAAGGCGAGTACAGGGCGTTAATCTGAATAGCCATTACAGTTCACCTCTTTCAACTGCCTGGGTAAGAGCGGCCGAGATGATCTTGTTGTCCTTTTCCTCCCACTTGCCGATAGCATAGCGGTAGGAGAATTTCTCATCTTTGGTCAACTCTTCTCTCTTTTTGTCCAGTTGCTCGGCGGTGAAAGCATTCCAAGATCGCTCGATAAGGTCAATCTCATCGAGAATATTGACCATGTCGGCATAGGTAGCGTCCCGGTGAATGAGAACCAACGTACTGAGTTTACTGTTGGCTCGATTCTGCGCCGTCAACAAACCTCGCAACGTATCCGACCAGAGCTGGTAGGTTAACACACTATCCGGCTTTTCAGGATCGTCTGGCAGCAGTTGCGGAAGGTTGTCGGGCGTAGGCGTCTTCATGTTCCACCAGAAGCGGCTTTCCTCGTCAACGCGAATCGACAACAGGTTGGATTCCTTGACCTCTAACTCCTCTACCTGGTCTTTCGGGGGCAGGTTGATCTCCATCGCCTGAGGCATCGAAAAGACCGTCGAAACCATATAGAAAATCAGAAGCAGAAAGGCGATATCGACCATAGGAGTCATGTCGATTCGGATCGAGATTCTCCGTTTCGGTCTTCGTAAGCCTTTTTTCCCGCCTTTCGAGGCGCGTTCTACAACATCACCAGCCATCTATTTCAATCACTCCTTCTCGGTCACATGCGACCAAGACATTAAACGAATAAAGTCTAACTTATGTGCAAACCGCCTTATTCAACCTCTTGGTCCGTAATAATAAGGAATCGTTCGAGGTTGTTTTCCTGCATCGACGTCATCACGTCGTCCATCACCCCGAAGCCGGCGTTTCGGTCAGCTTTGATAACGAGCAGCGCCTTGAAATTCTTGGCCCTGGCCCGGTTGATGGCTTCTGAAACGTTGTACTTATCGACTCTTCGAACCCGTCGAGCCGCCGTGTTGACATCAGTGCCGTCAATATTGATAACGACCTTCTCGACGTAGTCAACATAGATGGAGTCATATTTCGTAACGGTGATATGAATCACATCCTTATCCGGCAACTCGATTTGCGAATGGGACGAAGGCAATTCAACCGCCCGGGCCTCCGGTGGTTTAAACTGAGTCGTCGCCATGTAGAAAATCAACAGCAGGAAGGCGATATCCACCATCGGTGTCATATCGATTCGAATTGAAACCCGCCGTTTTTTCTTAATCCCCATCGTTTAGATTCCTTCTTTTTCCTTCAATATCTGAAGCACCTCAAAGGTAGCTTCATCGGTCGTATAGTTGAAGGAGTCTACCTTGTTGACAAAGTAATTGTAGAAGAAAATACCCAGGATACCGGAAAGCAGACCGCCGGCCGTGTTGACCAGCGCCTCGGAAATACCGGTAGCCAGCGCCGTCGCGTCAATAACACCGCCCTCAACGTTACCGGTGGCGGCAAAGGCGCGAATCATACCAATGGTAGTACCCAGCAGGCCGACCATGGTGGCGATCGAAGCGATAGTGGACAGAGCGATCAGGTTACGCTCAAGCAGCGGTCCTTCCAGCGCATTGGCTTCCTCGATAGCCGTCTGGGTCAACTGAATCTTCTTCTCGCCGTCATAACTAGTATGACCTTTGACCTCGCGATACCGTTCGATACCGGCTCGCAGGACGTTGGCGGTGGTACCACGCTGCTTGTCACAGGCAGCCAGAGCACCTTCGTAATCCTCACTCTGAAGGAGGGTCACCAGCTTCTTAAAGAAGACCTGGACCGAGCTTGTGCCCTTGGCCGAGCCGTAGAGCGAGATATACCGCTCGACGACGAACACGAGACACATGATAAACATCATGATTAACAAGACTACCAACGGTCCCCCCATGTAGATAGAGTGGACAATGGGGTTTTCTGATGTCCGAAAAACGCCGTACCAGAGACCAAACCCGATAGCAAACGCCACCAGAGCGTTGAGCGTTACGAAGAGAGTTTGTTTGAGCACTTACACTAACCTCCAAAATGTATTTTATTGTTAGATCTCAATTCCTTTTACGGCCAGCAAAATGAAGGCCGCCAGTGATATAAACAACCCCCAGGACAACGATCCCAAGAACACGCCGGGGCCATAAGCCTCACCGATCGATGCATAAAGGACTGTCGAATCAAAACCGTATTCAGCACCCAGGAAAGAAAGCACCATAGCGACAAAAAACAGAATCACCGGAATCCAGTTGAACTTGGTAATCCGCTTCAACTGCAGCGCCCTTTCATCGGAATTGCCTTTGGTGCCGTACAGCCCCCAAAGAGTATAGAGCGGCAGTCCGATGCATCCAAGAGCGTATATCAACAGTATGAAAGCCGTCAGCACCAGGATGCCTCCGGAAGAAAACACCATCGGCCCAACCGAGCCCAGCGCCAAAACGGAGCCGAGACCCGACATCTTGGAATAATCCCGGTGGACTTTCTTTTTGGCCACGTAACCGTGAATAAGCTCTTCATCTTCATGGTCACCCTTGGTCACCGCCATCTTTGGACCTGCCGTACCCTCGTCAGCCGCCACCTCGGGAGTCTCGGAGACCTCGGAGGTTCCCTCGGCCGCCTGTCCTTCCTCACCGGTGACCACCGCCATCATTGCGATCGAATCGCCCAGATTCGCGGCCAACATGGTACTGTCGGCCAAGGTGCTGTCGGTCAGAAGGCTGTCGGTCGTCATTGCCGTAGTGGCCTGTTCGGTTACCTCCTCGGCAACTTCATTGTAGGCGGAGTACCACGGGAGAAAAAGCGCAGCCAGAATCACCACACAGGCGATAGTCAGAACGAGCCGATCTACCAACGACACCCGCTCTTCCATGAGGGTGCAGTGTTCTCGAGCGCCGGTCTCGCTGCGCCTGGCATGCAGTTGCTCTATCAGTTTCTTCTTCTCTGCGTCGGACTTGAACAGGTCCTTGGGAGTACCGGGAAAGACCTCAAAACCGATGTAACTGAACCGCTGTTTATCGCT
>JAUXCD010000015.1 GCA_030619085.1 Candidatus Zixiibacteriota bacterium | reverse complement strand
TTTGGGGTCATCTACACGGTACGCGAAGCTTTGAAAGAACTCGGTATCAAACCGGAAGGTACCCGGGCGGCTGTCCAGGGTTTTGGCAATGTAGCGCAGTACGCTATTCGTCTTTACCAGAAAATGGGTGGTAAAGTGATTTGTGTTTCCTGCTGGGATCAGGAAGACCAGGATTCCTACACTTATCGCAAATTGGACGGCATCGATATGGACGTTCTGCTGGGTATCACCGACCGCTTTGGTGGTATCGACAAAACCAAGGCCAAGGACCTCGGTTACGAGATTCTTCCGGGCGACGCCTGGATAGAGCAGGATGTCGAGATACTCATTCCGTCGGCGCTGGAAAACCAGATCACCGAAGAGACGGCGAAGAAGATCCGCGCCAACGTTAAACTGGTTGCCGAGGGTGCCAATGGCCCGACAACGCCGGAAGCAGACAAGATTCTGGAAGAGCGCGGGATTTTTGTTGTTCCTGATTTTCTCGCCAACGCCGGCGGTGTCACCTGCAGCTATTTCGAGCAGGTTCAAAGCAACATGAACTACTTCTGGGAAAAAGAGGAAGTGCTCGAAAAGCTCGACACCAAGATGACATCTGCTTTTAAGGCCGTTAGCGACCTGGCCAAAAAGCGCAAACTGTACATGCGAGATGCCGCTTACGTTATCGCTATCAGCCGCGTAGCCCATGCCTGCAGAGATCGAGGCTGGGTCTGATCGCTCACTGAGTGGCTTTTAGCTCCTATTTGTTTAGTCAGAGAACTGTTTGAGTGGGCCGGCCCCTCAAACAGTTCTTTTTTATGTCGTTGACCGCTCGACGACCATAGTCGAGGCCATTGAACTAACGCCGGCGTACATTTATGGTTTTATTTTCAGCGCTGAGTAGCTATCTTTACGTGAGATGTGTCGCCAATACAGCCTGAATACCGGAATGAGATGAAAAACGACCACGAATCAGTAGATAAGATGATCAGTTCTCTGGAGAAACGATCGCGGGAACTGGATTGTCTCTATCGCGTCGATGAGATACTGGCTGAGGAGAACACTGACCTGAAAGAAACCTGCCAGAATCTCGTCGAGAACATCGGCTCGGGCTGGCAGTATCCGCTCGTCTGCATGGTGAAGATCATCATTGATGAAGAGACCTATCACAGTGAACATTTCGAAGAGACGCCCTGGGTGCAGGTTGCCGATATCAGAGTTCAGGACCGGGTCGCCGGCACCATCAGTGTGTACTATTCCGAACAGATGCCGCAGGCGGACGAGGGGCCGTTTCTCAAGGATGAGAGGCGAATGATTCAGACCATCGCCGATCGGATGGGAACGTACATCCTCAACAAACAGATGAAGCGTGTCTACCGTGACTGGAGTTCGCCCGGACAGCAAGTCGTTGAACAGAGACGAGGAGATTGGCAGGTAATTCTCGACCTGTTGTGGAAAACTGATAAAAATCTGTTTGTTAGCCTGTCACACAAAATGCTCAATTACCTCTGCTGGAGCGGCGTGGAGGAAGCCGAAGAACTGATCAAAAGCGCCAGTCTGCATCAGCAGACGCCGGAAGATGAGCTTCTGGAAGTCTCCAATCGTCCCTACGAGAAGCAGAGCATCACTTTCCCGATAGACCTCAGTGACGAAGTGTTCAAGATTGCCGCTCGACATATGTCGGATGAAGAGATAATCAGTCGTCTTCAGAAGTGGATTCAGGAAGACAAGTTGACTTTCCTGTCACAAGTGGTCAACCGTAACCTCTCGCTGTCAGCGGTCGCCGATGCGATCAGGCGCTACTACCACTCGGCGCCGGACGAAGGGGAGTACAGTTCGCCAAGGAAGAAGGGTATCCGTGTCTCGCTGATTCGTCGCTTTCTCTCCGAGCAGCTTGAGTATATCAATATCGCCAAGGATTATGTCGATATCGGCGATTTCTATGAGTTGATAAAGAATACAATCTTCACCACCGAGAGTCACGGCAAACTCGGCGGCAAAAGCGCCGGCATCTATCTGGCGGCGCAAATTATCAGGAAAGCACAGAAACCGACCGACGGTTTCATTACTGTCAAGATTCCCAAGACCTGGTATATCACCTCTGATATGTCGCTCCACTTCATGCATTTCAATAATCTCGACGATATCGTGGAGCAGAAATACAAGGAAATCGACGAGGTCCGGTTCGAATACCCGCATATCATACACTCTTTCAAGAATTCGCATTTTCCACCGGAGATGGTCAAGGGACTGTCGGTGGCGCTCGATGATTTTGGGGATTATCCGTTGATCGTGCGCAGTTCGAGTCTTCTGGAGGACCGTATGGGGGCCGCCTTCTCAGGAAAGTACAAGAGCGTCTTTCTGGCCAACCAGGGCAGTAAGCAGCGCCGGTTGGACTCGCTGCTGGACGCGGTGGCCGAAGTATATGCCTCCACGTTCGGCCCTGATCCCGTCGAGTACCGCACGGAGCGGGGCCTGATAGATTTTGCCGAGGAGATGGGCATTATGATTCAGGAGGTGGTCGGCAGCCGGGTGGGTGACTATTTCCTGCCGTCGTTTGCCGGCGTAGCCTTCAGCCGCAACGAGTTCCGGTGGTCACCGCGAATCAAGCGGGAGGACGGCCTGGTGCGGCTGGTGCCGGGCCTGGGCACGCGGGCAGTGGACCGGTTGAGCGATGACTACCCGGCCCTGTTTGCACCCGGTCAGCCCGGGCTGAGGGTCAACCAGTCGATCGAGGATATCCTCAGATACTCTCCCAGGCGGGCCGATGTTATCAACCTGAAAACAAACCGGTTCGAAACGGTGGAAATGAATCAGCTTCTCCGGGAATACGGTTTCGAACTGCCACTGGCCTCAAAACTGGTGTCGATTCACAAAGATGGCCATATCTCTCGGCCGATCGGGACTCACGTCAACTTCGAGGAGGATGACTTGCCGGTCACGTTCGACGGGTTGATATCCAGTTCGCCGTTCATCAAGCAGATTCACACGATACTACACCTGCTCGAGGACAAAATGCACACTCCGGTTGATATCGAGTTCGCCCATGACGGTAAAGACCTGTATCTTTTGCAGTGCCGTCCGCAGAGCTACAGTGATGCCGATATCAGTACTCCCATCCCCAGGGATATTGCCGACGATAAAGTCGTGTTCTCGGCCAAGAAGTATGTGTCCAACGGGCGGGTCCCGGATATCACTCACATCGTTTATGTCGATCCGGATAAATACGGGAAACTGGCTGACCGGGCGGATCTGGTGAAGGTCGGACGCACGATCGGTCGGCTAAACCAAATTCTGCCGAAGAGACAATTTGTCCTCATGGGACCCGGAAGATGGGGGAGTCGCGGGGACATCAAGCTGGGCGTAAAAGTGGGTTACTCGGATATCAACAACGCCGCGATGTTGATCGAGATCGCCCGCACCAAGGGTAACTACACACCGGATCTGTCTTTCGGCACTCATTTCTTCCAGGACCTGGTCGAGGCCCATATCCGGTATCTGCCTTTGTATCCGGACGACGATGGAATCCTGTTCAACGAAGAACTGCTGTTGAATTCGGAAAACATACTGGCGCAGGTTGCCCCCGAGAGTGCTTCGCTGGCCAATACCGTTCGACTCATTGACGTTCCGGCCTCGACCGGCGGTATGATACTCCGGGTATTGATGAATGCCGATCTCGATGAAGCTATGGGTATTCTCAGTCAGCCGGCGTCGCCTGTGGAAACGACCGATGTCCTGCACTTGCCCGATGAGAATCAGCCGGAAATTAACTGGCGCTGGCGATTGCAGATGGCCGAGTATATCGCCTCGGAACTGGACCCCAAGCGATTCGGTCTGAAGGGATGTTACCTTTTTGGCAGCACCAAGAACGCCGCTGCCGGTGTGGCCAGCGATATCGATATTCTCATTCACTTCTCCGGCACCCAGCAGCAGCGCCTGGCTTTGGAACACTGGCTGGAGGGTTGGAGTTTGAGTCTGGATCAGATCAATTTCCTCCGAACCGGTTACCGCTCAGGAGGACTGCTGGACGTGCATATCGTTACCGATGAGGATATTGCCAATAAGACCAGCTACGCTGTGAAGATCGATGCGACCACCGATCCCGCCCGACCGCTCAGAATGAAAGGGCAGACGGACACGTCGTCCTGATTGTCCGGTCCCGGAGCCGTTCGGCGCGGCTCAAACCCGCACCTGCTTTCACTAACAGATAAACTTGTGGATATGTTCGACGCCCGCCTGGGCGCGCCGTTACTTGTCAGCGTCGAGAGGGAAAACGACCGTGAAGGTGGTTCCCACCCCTAGATCCGTCTCGATCGTAACCTCGGCCTTGTGGTTGTCCAGAACCCGGGCGCAGGTTACCAGGCCGTAGCCATGGCCTTTTTCCTTCGTCGTCAGGTGGTTCTTAAACAATCGCTCCTTGATCTCCGGCTTGATACCGATCCCATTGTCAGAAACGGACAGAACCGCAGTGCCATCGCTGCATTGCGTCTTGATATTGATTTGCCCGGGCCGCTCGGCCTCCCGGATGGCGTCGGCGGCATTGTTGAGCAGATTCAGCAACAGCTGTGACATCTGGTCGGTGTCAAGATCGAAAGGCGGGATGGAGGCATCCAGTTCGCTGTCGACTGCGATGCCGGTGAAACGCTTCTGGCCTGTCAGAAACGACAGCACGTCGGCTATGACGGTGTTTATATCGGAGACCTGCTTGGTGGAATTGAGCTTGGTGTAGTCCATCAGGCCGTGTGTGAATCTTTCCATCTTGCTCACGTTGGCCTTGAGCTTTTCGAGCATAGCCGCCACTTTTTCGGTATTGTTCTTTTTGAGAGCTATCCCGGCGATTTCCACCCCACCGAGAATCAGGCCGAGGAAGTTGTTCAGTTCGTGCGAAATAGAGGAGGCCATTACGCCCTTCTCGGCGAATTTCTCCAGCTCAAACAGTCGCTGCTCGCTCTGTTTCTGTATCGTAACATCGTGCAGAGTAATTATGCGCTCCGAGGCAGCTTCCGGCTCCGGGCCGACAGGCATAACATGGAGGTTGTATATTCGTTCGGTATCGTAGGCCTTGGCGCTGAGACTTTCAATCAGTTGTCCATGCCGATCGGAGCGGTTGCGATTGATGCGCTTGATCCATCCGCAAAAGATCGGGTCGGGGAAGATCAGGTTAATGGGGAGTCCTGTCAAAGCGTTCTTGTCAGGCAGATCGGGGCTGAACGAGCTGAGGATAGCGATGGCTGAATTATTGACCATCTTCAAATTGTCATCGGCGTCAAAAACAAAAACGCCCTGCTTGACGCCGTTGAGAATCTCCAGATACCACGTGTTGAGACTTTGTATCTCCGTAAACAGGAAAGAATAGGCCACGAAAGGAGCGATGGTGTTCTCAACGGTGGCCATCAGTGAGATTTCATCGGCATCGAAGTCTTTTCCCGTTACCTTCGGTCCGAGTCCGACAATCCCGATAAACTTGCCGTCATGGATGAGCGGGGCAAGCATGCGCACGTTGCAGTCTTTGATAACGGCTTCGAATTCACATGTAGCATCGGGGAAAGTCAGGTCATTGACAAGTTGAGGTAAATCGTCACGAGAGAAGAACTCATCTACATCCCACGACAATTCCAGAGCCTGCAACCGGGGGTCGGTTTTGAACTTGCCGGTGCCGAAATAGAATTTGCGCGTCGTGAGAGTACCCGGCTGAAAAAGAATGGCAAAGGCGCTGGCTACCGAGAACTGACCGGACAGAGTCAGCAGCAGCACTTCCATCAGGGCGTGAAAGTCGGGATGCCTTGAGAAGCGATTGGCCATTTTCGACAGGGCGTCCAGCGCCAGCATACTTTTGTGAAAGGAGAATTCCTCAATCGCCGTGCCGTGCTGCTTATCCATGAACTGCTTCATGACAGTTTCCATCTATTATTTCCCTATGCCGCAGAATTGTGCGGCTTCGTGATTATCGGTTTTTATAGTCAGATACTCAGTCAGGTCCAGAACCTCAAACACATGCAGTATCGTCTCTGAGGCATTGCACATGACGATATCGCCTCCGGCCTCGCGGGAGGTCTCCACCGTGCCGAGTATAGATCCCACTCCGGCTGAAGAGATAAACTGAAGGTCAGCCATGTCGACGATGATATAATTGAACCCGTTATCCTGGGCCGTCGATATAAGATTCACCATCTCGTGGGCATTGGTATTGTCCAGGGAGGTACCGGGATTCACCACCAGGATATCGTCGCGTAACGTCTTTTGAGTGATTTGCTGTTCTGTCATCGCCTCAACTCCAGTTCTTCTCAATAGTGAGCACGTTGAACTGGCCGTCCTGGCGGTTATAGTGCACCCGATTTGCCATACGAGTGATAATAGTCAGGCCCAGACCGCGATTCTGTCGATTGTGGATAGCCGCGTCGGGCCGGAAAGGCGGCCGAGGAGAAGTCGGATCGAACGGCTGGCCGCTGTCAACGAATCGCAGGGTAATTCGGTCACTTTTCGGGATCACCATAAGCGATACTAAGTTGCCTTTGTTCACCCGTCCATGCAGACAGATATTGGTGGCGACCTCGTAGAAGATCGTCTCCAACTCTACGGTGCACATGCGGGGGATGTTGAGTTCCCGCAGGAAATCACGGAACCGGGCCAGTACCGTATTTATACGGCCAGCCTCGGCCTCAAACTCCACATGCAGCACTGTCGACGGCTGCTTCAGGTCGGGCATTACACCGGTGGCCAAGTCGAGCTCGTCAGTCGATATGTCGCTTTCGAACAGACAGTAGAGATCGAGGACCTCAAGAACTCGTTTCAAGGCGACGCCGGCCGAGGTCAGCCGGATCGTGGCTCCTGTCTCCTGCGCGGCAGCGCGAGATTCCCAGAGGACCTTGATGTGGTTGGAGGTCACGTGTTCAATTTCTGAACAGTCCAGGCAGATCGTCGCCGGTTGAAGGGCCAGCAAGCTCTTAAGCTCCTGTTCAAAGGCAGCCTGCGAGTCAGCCGTTAACTGGTCAGGGATCCTGATGGCTTGTATTTGCTTAGTTTCAACCAACCTGTAACTCCTCTATGTGTACATTATTACGTTTATCGGCAGTAATACCGGTCCACTTCATGGCCAGCAAGGTGATATCATCGAATTGGGGTGCATCCCCGACGAAGGCGTTGTGGTCGGCTATAGCCTTCTCCACCAGCGTCGCAGGATCGCAACCTCGGTAAGATTCCAGTAGTTCCACGAGACGGTCCATGCCGAACTCCTCACCGCCCTCATTCTGCGCCTCGTTAATTCCATCGGTGTACTGGATTAACCAGTCGCCGTCGGCCAAGGTAATATCGCCGTGCTCGATTCGTTCGTCGAACTGATCCGGCGGCAGCAAACCGAGCGGATATCCCTTGGTTTTTATCAATTCCGACCGCCCTCCGGAGGTAGACATTCTGACCAGCGGGTTGTGGCCTGCCGAGGCGAAAGAGAACCGGCCGGTGGTGGAGTCGAGGATACCGAAGAACATCGTCACGAACATACCCTTCTTAATGTTCGCCAGCAGTTCACGGTTTACCTCACAGAGCAATTTCGCCGGCTCGGCTATGCTGTGGCTATGGCGCCGGACAATATCGCGAGTCAGCAGCATCATCAGCATACCCGGCAGAGATTTCCCGGAAACGTCGGCTACCAGAAAGCCGAGACCACTGTTGCCGCAGTCTATGAAATCGTAGTAATCGCCACCTACCTCTCTGGCGCTCTTGTAGGTTCCGAAGAACTCGAAACTCGGCTCTTTCGGGTAGATGTGGGGAAGAATATTGGCCTGAATCTCGTGAGCAATCTCAAGTTCACGAGCAATTCGTTCTTTCTCGATAGCTTCTCTTTGGGAGATGTTGAGTTTGGCCCCCATCACTTTCAGCGTCTCAGCCAGATAGCCGAACTCGTTTTTGGAGGTTATCGGAATATCCAACGTAAGGTCATCGAAATTGATTCGTTTGAGATGATCGGTAATAACACTCACGGGACGTAGCTTGCGGTGCAGGACAATGGTTGTCAGAGGAATCCCCAGCAGTATTATGATGGCGGTGATAGATGCCAGCGTTATGATGGATACCCGCTGGGCCTGCGCAATCTGCTGAACTGACGAGGCCACGCCGAGCGTACCCACCAGCAGGTTGTTTTCGCGGATGGGGACGCTGATGAAGATGGTGTCGCCGCGAAGCTCAAAAGCCTCGCCCTCTCTCAACAGATCGTGGTATTGCGAACCAGAAATCGTCGGCATTTCGGCGGCGGCAACGACCTGTCTGATATCGGTATGAGCCAGAAAACGATTCTCTGAGTCGGTGATGCCCACCCAGTAGACATCGGAGTTGTCGGCAGTCAGTTTCTTACCGATGTTGTTGAGCAACAGGGCGTCCGGGCCATTGGTTGAGATGATCAGTTTGCCGGCCGGACCGGAGTAGGACCGGGCCTGGACCAGCAGCTTGTCGACGATGTTTCGGGTGACGGTGATGGCGTACTGTCGAGTAGTAATATAGCCCGTGATCAACATGAGGCACAGGAGCATCCCGGAAACAAAGATGGAGAATTCACGCCTGATGGATTTCCCGAACTGCTTCGCTTCGGGCCAGTCACGCTCCAGAACATTTTTGTTACTGTTGCTCATATGATAACTCTTCCAGTCTTCTAATTTCGTTTTTCGTACGTTTAATGTATTCGATGATCTCGTCATTATTTACATTGAGGCGGGCCGCCTTCTGCCAGATGACCACGGCTTCCTTCAGCTTGTTCTGGCTGTACAGTTCCACGCCCATGAACTTGTAGCCGTTGATCAGGTACTTCCGAACGGACTGATAATCACCGGCAAGCTGTTCCACTTTCTCCCAATAGAGGATGGCCTGGTTAAGATCGCCGGCCTTGAACAGTCGCTGAGCGGTGAGATAAGTGGCCTCTACCTCTTTTTTCATCTCTGCCGTCAGCGGCGGCCTGCTTGTCTGCGGCGTCTCAGGCATCGGTATTGACATTTTTGCGAGATCCCGGTTGATCTGCTTGCGAAGGTCAAGGCAGGCGTTGTGCCCCGGGAACAGTACCAACGCCGAATCAAGGGATGTCAGCGCACCCTGCAGGTCGCCATTGGTGTATGCCCGGGAAGCGGTGTTTCGGATTTGCTCAAATTCCGCCTTTTTGAGAGCCTGTTTTATCCTGTCATCGTCGCCGGCGAATTGGGCTAAAGTTTTGGCAAGAGTAAGGGCCTGGTCAAAATCACCGTAGCTGAGTAGCGAGTCAATTTGCCAGAGACGGGAATCGACCATCTCCTTGTGCGAGGCCAGGTTCTGCAGAGCGGTGTTGGCCTTATTAAGAATCTTCGCAGCCTCCGGTGAGTTGTCGAACTCGGCCAGGGCCTGGCTGGCGAAGTAACGCGCGCCGATGAAATCCTCAACATCGAGCTTCACCTGAGCCGAATCCACGTACTGGCGATACCGCTGTTTCTTAAGAGATTCCTCGAGGCGTTCCTGAATTTGTCCGGTCAGAGCCAGTATCTCTGTGGTGTCGGCCGCAAGGTTTCGGGCCAGGAAAAGGGCTCTGTCCATATTGTCGCGGGCCTTAAGTAGATCCCCCGCTTCAACAGCGGCTTTGCCCAGATTCGTCAGTTCGGTGAGCATCTGACGATTACGCTCCTCCAGGCGGCTGCTCATGGTCCGGTTAAACTCCTGCTCGCGCCGGAGCGCCCGCTGCTGTCTCTTTTCAGTAACCGGGGTGCCGAAGGTGGAAGTGAGACTGAACATGTGCAGGCTGCCCATGTCGCGGTCCACGAGAGCGTAGTCGAAACCGAAATTGCGATAGCTGATGCCGGCCCCAAACGATAGCCGTCCCTGGCGAACCCCGCCACGCATATGGAGCAGGTCACGAGCGCTGTACTCGATACCGGCCGAGAACCGGGGGTCGATATCTTCGACCTTGGTCATTGCCACCGACAGGACAGCGGTGTGATTCCAGTCGCGACTCGGTGTCATCTTAACTGAACCACCCAGGCTGAATGTCAGAGGTTGAGTGGTTTCGCTTTCTACCAGTCTCATGTTCGGCTGGATGACATTTCGGAACGTCACCACCGCTGAGATCTCTTCCAGAAGAGACAGACCGAAGTCCCAGGTTCGTCCGGCGGCGATATTGAAGCCGGGGGACGAGGTGACGCTGTAGTCGTCTATGGAATGATGCTCCATAGTAGCCGTGGCGCCGAAATCGATATTCGACAGGGTGCGTCCATATCCGAGATAGAAAGCCAGACGAGTGTCTTGGGTCTCGCCCAGCAGGAAGTTGTTTATGTCACGCTTTTCGATACCATCCACTCCGAGACGGAAAACGCCGATCCCGAAACATCCCCAGTCAATCGTAGGTATCGCCATACCCAGGTACTGGTAAGCGACATCGGACTCATACAGGCGGCTGTGCAAACCACCGAGTGTAAGACGTTCCGCCCGGGCCAGACGAGCCGGATTCCAGAAGAGAGCGGAAGAAACATCGGCCGTCGTCAGGCAGGCTCCAGCCAGTGATAATTCGCGGGCGCCGGTGCCGAATGCAAACGGCGACTCGGTGCCGCCGTCGTCGGACGAGGCAAACGCAAAGGCCGGTAACAGAATACAGGCGAGATGTAGCAAGAGGTGCTTCATCGGACCACCGCTACTTTTCTACGGAACGTCGCCACCGTCCCGTTGGTGTACCTCGCCGTGATGCGGCAGAAATAGGTCCCGGGGATTACATCAAGCCCGACCCCGTTTTGTCCGGCCCACTGGTCGCTCTGGTGGGTACCGGCCGCCCTGAAAGCATCCATGACGACCTCTTTAACGGCTTTGCCGGTGATCGAAAATATCTCTATGTCCACGTGCGCGTCGGCACTCAGGGCATAGGCAATGGTAGTTGGCTGAAGGCCGGGATTGAAGGGATTAGGATAATTCGTAAAGGAGCTACCGAGGTCGGCCATGCCCAGAGAGACCTCGACCGAGAACAATGGATAGGAAGCATCCGTCAATAGGGGGTACAGCGTCGTTCCGAGATTCTTGTCTGAGATATCAAGGAAGGTCGAATCCGTAAAGCGGATTACATAATTGCCCAGCGCGGCGTCGGTCCTGACAGTTGCACGCAATTGAAGCTCCGTGGCCGTTCCGGCCGACAGGGTGTAACCGGTAGGTAAGGTCAGTACCAGACTGTCGTTTGACTGGCTGCTGTCGGCGGCCAGTATCTGGTCGTCGAGCGTCAGTTCGACGGTGCCAAACGGTCTACCTGTTGTCAGAGGTACCAGACCGGCGTCGGTTCGCTTGAGTATCTGTCCGTGCATACCGCCTATATTCAGGTCACCCTGGGGGGTAAGGCTGCTGTAGGTGAGGTCGGAGCGAAGCAGCATGAGGTTTTGTTGGCCCGGGAAAGCCATCGCTACACCCAGCGCGGCGGGCGAGACGGTAGGTCGTCCGGCCGGCAGGAAGATAGCGGTCGCGCCCGTTACCAAGGGCAACTCCGTGGTACACCCCTCGGCTAATTCAAAGCCGGGATAGTGCGTCGTATCGGTCGCATCGCGCAGGCGCAGGACATCATCGGCGCGCACCTGCAGGACGAAATGGTCGTAAGGTGCGTCGGCCTCGATATCGGCCATCAACTCCAGCGACGTGCTTTGACCGGGGTCGATCAACAGACCGGTATCGGTGAACCTGAACAGGGCCGAGCCATTCTCAACTATGATAAATGACTGGTAATTCATATTGCCGCCGCTCTGGCGGAAGCCGATGCGATCGAAAAGACGGTCGGGGTCGAGCACTTTGCCGAGCGTATCAAGAACTGTCACTACGGCATGCTCCAGCCTTACCGGGGAGTAACCCTCGTCAGCCGGATTCGATAGCGAGATTGTCATCAATGCAAGAGAATCCCGGCCGCCCACAACGGACGAGGGGAGAGCCGATCCGACACAGATTTCGCTGGCGACCGCCGGTTGTCTGAAGGTTGTCCAGCCCGACACTATGGGGAAATCGGTGCCGACGGCAAGTTTGGTGGTATCCATAACGACCTGCACCAGTGACCCGCTGCTCAGATCGCGCACCTGGAACGCGGTACTGTCAGGGACTACCAGAGAAAATCCGGAATAAATCGAGGCCTCGATAATAGAAACCGCGACTACCACCGAGTCAGTCTCTCCCGGACTGAGAGTCACCGGAGCATTGAACGGCAATTCCAGCGTCATGGAATCAAGCGGGAAGTCGTTGACTTCGCCCAGAATTGTCTGTTGGCGCATGACGCGAACATTACTGACCAGATAGGGTGGCGTAAGAGTATCGCCGAGGCTTCCCTGGAACAGCATGGAAAGGCTGCTCAATTGAATTTGTGAACTACCTACCCCACCCGGATGGCGCAAACTGAGTTGTAGAACGCTGACGCCTTCCTGCCCGAAGTTTACCTCGGGTGCCAGCACGCTCGAATAGGCAATGGCTATCTGCTGCGAGGGATCATCGATCCGACAGGAAGCCGTGCGAAGCGGGAAGGTTACGCCCGGGTCAATTGAAATTGGCAGCAGGGTGTTGGCATCCACCGGTGATACTGAAATGCCACTTTGGACGCTCAGCACGAACTGCGCGGCCGTGGCGGCACTGTCGATATCGACCAGCAGTGACAGGATATGTTCCTTGCCCGGATCTATTATCACCGGTTGACCGAACACCAGCCATATTGTGGACTGACCGGGGACCGTCTCAAGGATGGTCAGATTGGTGTAGCCCCTGGTGAGCACCATGCGGCTGAAAACGGCATCGCCGGTCACGGGTGCGCCCGAGCCGTCTTCAATATCCAGAGCCAGACTGTCAAGACGGATAGACGCAGCCCCGGCACCGCTGTCGGAATGCGTCAGCGACAGGCTCATGGGGAAGACGTTGGTCTGTCCCCTTGTGACGGAGGTCGGCGCCGAGTTCATCAGGTCGACCATGACATTAGATGGCGGCGCCTGGATATGCACCGGTTCGGTCTGAACGACAGTCGATGAATCAAAAATATGCGGTGCAATGGCCTGCAGGCGCCAGTGGACACTGCCCGGTTGCAAGGCGGTGAAATATATTACGAATTTGGTGGAATCCCCGGAGGCAAGATTGACCGGACCGGCACTGCTGGAATCCTCGACAACGATTGCGGAGTCACTGATCTCCAGAATCTGTCCGAAGACATCGCCTAAGGTAGTGTCCAGAAGGTTCGTCACCGACAAGTTCACGGCAATTGTCTGGCCCACCGAGTAGTTGGTGGCCAGCGACGCTTGGGAAACGCGCAGACCGGAGGTTGATACTGTGAAAGCGCTGGCGGCCACAAGGGCGGTGTCGGTCGGTCCGTCGTTATCGGAAGCATACTGAAAGCCGTCGGTAGGAATCACCGCCTGGAAACTCTTGTTAGGCGTGGCGTCTGAAGATATGTCAGCGACAACCAGCAGATTGGGCGCAGGACCGGATACCGCTATCGAAATATTGTCCAATTGCCAGTCAGGGTCGCCATAGGAAAACTCACCCACGAGCGAATCGGTCGCCTGCCAGGTGCTGTCGTTGTTGGTGTCGAGCCAGAGTTGCATGCGCGCGATCTCTGACGTATCCGCGTCTTTCGCATTCTCAAGCGTAATCGATGTCAGGATATCGCCCTGGTCGCCGTTTATAGCCGGTTTAAAGGCAAATAGTGTGACCGCGCTGTCGCCCGGGCTCAGCGTACGCGGTGGAAGGGGGATTATGTCATACTGGGTAGCGACGGAACCGTCCAGAATCAAATAACCGCCGCTTGTCAACGGCAGGTCGCCATTGATATTGATGTCGGCATTGAAGGCAAAATCCGACGGCTGGGCTATGGTCATGGTCAGGCTGTCCGAATCTATCACGTCGGTGGGGATATTTACCACCACGAAGAAATACGAAAGCGATTCGGGTGGCAGCATAACGTCGATACCGGTGAGCTTCAGAATTCCATCGGAAAGATGGCCGATCCCGGCCAACGGGTCATCAACCAGGGTCCGGGAGTGGTCAGCATCATAATACAGAGAAACTTCACCGATTTCATAATCGGCGTAGTCGGGTGACGAGACAGTATGCGATGCATTGGTCAGGGTCAGGGCCTTCAACATCGTAGTGTCCCGGGCGATGTAACCGTTGTAGAGAGCGAACGTCAGGATCGACTCTTCGACGCTGCCCGGTGTCACTCTCCGTGACGGTTGCGGGATTGATATCGCCGTCACCCGGTTAGCCGGGAAAATCGTATGGGTGTCAGCATTGCCGACCGCAGCGTCGTCAGGACCACTCATGCCTGACAGGTATGCCGTTCCTCCCGCAGGAATCTGGAATCGCAGCGTCCCCACGCCGAACTGTCCGATGGCAACATCGACCGTGACAAACAGTCTCTTTCCTCCCGGATGAATCGGTAACAGCAGATTGGTCAGGACCCATTGCGATGGCTCCACGGTGAATTCCCCCAGCAGGCTGTCATCGACCGAGAAACCGTCGTTGCCGGTCTCCATCCACAGTTTCACCGCCGCCAGAGACGCCGGTTCTTCGAGGTCAGCGACATTGGCCAGGGTGATTGACTGCAAATAGTCGGAGGCATAACCGTTGGCGGGCAGTTCAAAATCAAAAACCAAGCGGCCCGTCTGGCCGCCGAAGAGCGCCTCGCCATCCACCTCGTGGACAACCACCGATTGCGCCGAGAAGGCGTCGATGCTGAATTCATTTTCGTTTTTGAGAGGGAAATCACCCTCGACCGTGAAGGGCGCACTGGTGTAGACAGCGTCCGCATCTTCCAGTTCAACAGAAACACTGTTGCCGTCTTTGCTGTTGGCGCCGCTGAGTCGGGCCACGACCAACAGTCCGGCCGTTCCGCCGGAACCCGGGACGGTCAAATTGACGGCGTTGAATCTGGCCACGCCGCCGCTCGGTATTGCCACCGCAATCAGGGAATCCGCTGCTTCCAGCGTTTGGAAATCGCGATCAGCGTTGATATACAGCATCAGGCTGTCTATTTGGCTGTCCAGTTGCTCCGGCGTGGCACCGTCGGGGTCGATCATCACCAGCGTCATATCTATGCTGTCAACACCAACCGGATTGGAATAGCTGTTGGTGAGTTCCAGGCCGAGCAGCGGATCGGTGACCTCGCCGGGGACCAGAACATGGGGCGCGATAACAGCGGTCTCGAATAGGAGTTCCTCGAAAATCTGGATTTCTATCGTATCCACCGGCACCGTAGCGTAGTCAATGGGGCCGTCATTATCTGACCACATCGCCAGGCCGTTGACCGGAATGCTGATAGCAAGAGTCGCTCCGTTGCGGGGGTAGTCTGACAATCGCGCCGCGACATAGAATCGAGATGAGGGATTGAGCAGTGGTACTTTCAGACCGCTTCGAGTCCACTGGCTGCCGGTAAAGGTCAACTCACCCAGATCGATCTCTTCGGCATTGCCGCCCCAGACAGCGTTACCGTTATCGCGGTACAGCCGGAGGGAAGACAGATCCGACTGGGTGGCATCACCGGCATTGACAATCGTGAAGATCTCCAGGGTGTCAATCTGGTAGCCGTTGGCGGGGATATCGGCTGTGAAAAGGTGATACAGACTGTCTTGCGGTGTTATCTGGGTAATTCCGGTAGTGGTGACATCTACCTGACCGGACACCAGTCCGTCGATTACATTATGGCCGAGGGAGTTAGCCGTATCGGGGCCGACCACCGCGGTGCCATCGGTGATATATAAATCAGAGCCCGGTATAAGTATCACGTCCAGAGAATCACCGTCGCGGGCGCCAAGACTGGTGCTGATGTTGACAATGAGAATACGATCGGTACCGGCGGGAAGCAACAGAGACGGAAAAGCCATAGTGACTGTCTCAGACACAAAGTCACCGGTGGCCAGGAGGCTGTCTGATGCGCTGAAACTGGAGTCATTGTCGATGTCCAAATAGAGCGACAGGCCGTCGGTGTTGCCCAGAAGATCGGTCAGGTTACCCAGACCTCCCGGATAATAGTGCAGGGTTAGGCTGTCTATACTTTTGTCATTCTGCAGCGGGTTGTTGATTCCAAAAGTGAGCACAGGGTGCTGCTGCTGCCCTGGATACACGGTGGCATTACCAAGCGGAATAGTCGTCACCGACAGAGCCTCTACGATGATGATGCCGGTTGTATCATAGACACTGCCGCTGCCAGCGGCGATGCGCCCGTTGCCCGGCGAGTCGGCGGTAAAGAGACCAGACGTATCGACAGTGCCGATGCCGTCAAGGACACTCCAGTTCAAAGATCCCGTCGGAGTCGGATTGAACTTGGCGTCATAACCGCTGACCGTAAACTGCAACGTAGAATCCAGGTGCATGGTTGCGGTGTCAGGAGATATGATCAGGTGTGACAGAGCGCCACTACCCACTATCACGGCAGTACTCGTATCGGTGATATCATCGATGGAGCTGGTGGCGATGATACGGCCGGTTCCGACGGTCAGGGGAGTGAACGTTCCCAGAGAGTTTATCTCTCCAATATCGCCCAAAACACTCCAGCCGATATTACCGGTAGCCGCTTCGTTGCCGTCTGTATCGAGTCCGACAGCATCATACTCCAGCGAGTCGTCGGTAGTAAGGTTTACTGAGTCGGGGGCTATGGTCAATAATGTCAACCGGCCGGCCACTACCTCCACGAGGGAGCAGGTGTCAACCAGGCCCAGATCCGACACGGCCACCACAGCTCCTTCACCGACAGTGACAGCATCAAAAAGTCCGGTGGAGTCTATCGTTCCGAGAGGCGCCGTCAATGTCCATGTGATATTCCCGGCATCACTGCTGTTGCCTTTGGCGTCATACCCGACGGCTTCAAACTGCTGTGTGGAATCAGCGGAAACCGTGACCGAATCGGGGAGCACGCCAATGGAAACCACTGTCCCCGGCGTAACGGTTATGGCGGCGGTGGTGTCGACCAAGCTTCCGACCGTTGCCACTACGGAGCCCATACCGGCGGTTGTCGGCGTGAATAACCCGTCGGATGAAATCGTCCCTATCTCGCCGAGCACGCTCCACTCGGGAACCGGTCCGGGAGCTGACGGGTTACCGTCGGCGTCGAACACTTCAACGGTGAACTCCAGGGAACTGTCTGCGGAAATCGTTGCGGAATCCGGGCAGATTGCCAGGCTGGTCGTGAATCCGGCCAGGCAGGTGATAACACCGGAAGTGTCGGTCGTGGTCGCATCATACGTGGCCACTACCTGGCCCGTACCGAGTCGCGTCAGCATAAGGACCGTGAGGTTGCCGGACTCGATGGTGAGAGTTCCGATTGAATCGACCCCGATCAGCGTCCAGTTAACCGGCAGATCACCCAGCAGATTGTCTCCGGAATCGTAGCCGCGACTGTAAAGCCGGGTTGTGTCGTTGTCCGTGGTCAACGTGGTGTCACCCAGGAGGGTGCCGTCAGCCAGTTCAATTTGAATGTAGTCAAGCACGCCGCTGCTGATTACGGAGACCGATGCGGAATCGGTCAACGAGCCTTCATAATCGGCGGCCACGTAATAGAGAGGTGGCGAGGGCTGGTCGCCGGCAGTATAGAAACCGGTTGCAGTTATAGACCCGGCGATGTCGGTAGTGCTCCAGGTAACGGAGTCGGTCAAAACGGCGGTCAGGTTCGAATCAGCGTCATAGCCAAGTGCCTCATACTGGTAGTCAGCGCTCTGGACGATGATGTTGACCGAGGGTTGGACTTCCAGATAGGCCGTCGCACCGGGCACGACCATTATAGTATCGGTCATGCCAAGCGGTCCCAGGTCGCTGCTGGCGCGGATGAACCCCGGGCCCGACCGGCCGGCGTCAAAAAGTCCGGTGTCGTCGATAGTGCCGATATTGTTGAGAACGTCCCACGTCAGGCTGCCCAGATCGGTAACCTCGTTATCATTAATGTCCAGACCGGTGGCCACAAAATGTCGGGTCGAGTCGGCCGATAACGTGTCACTTTGAGGAGAAACGGTCAGTTCCAATAAGCTTCCGGGAACGACCGTGAGAACGGGTGAATCACTGAACATGCCACCGACGCTCGAGGTAGCGGTGATCTTACCGTTGCCGATCAATTCCGGTGTGAAAAGTCCGCTGGGACTGATAGAGCCGGTAGCGAAGGTGTGCGTCCACGACACCAGCCCGGGCGAGGCTGGATAGCCGGCGGAGTCAACGGCAATAACATCAAACTGGTAAGCCGAATCAGCCAGCAGCGAATCGTAATCCGGCACCACGGTCAGATCGAATAGTTCGCCGGTTTCAATGGCTCCCATATCGGGAGCGGAACCGTGAAACGGAAAACCGATGTCGGTACCGGTATTGATGGCCGGAGAATACGACGACAGGCGGAAATTGCCTGAGTCCGGATTAACCATAAGAGGGTCGGCAATAATGCATCCCGTGCCCAGCACTGCGCCACCCTGGGTCTCATTTACGTGATCGTAGAAGATGCTATAGGTGACCTCCATCGTTTCGGGCGCTTTGATTGCGGTTGAGCCGGATGGTTTAGCATGGAAGAGGCAGTTGGTGACGGTGGAGTAGTCGCTGACTTGGGCATCAATCGCCAGATTGACGGAATGGTAGAAGGTGTTGTTGAATACCAAAGCGCTGTCAGATGACAGAAGGATGCTGGCCAGATCGTTTTCCTTGAAGATGCAGCGAAATATCAGGTTGTGATACCCGTTGGAGACGCGCACGCCGTACTTCTTGGACTGATCGAATTGGCATCTTTCCACTGCATTACTGTTACCATTGATCTCTACGTTACTGCTTGATGCACCGGATACGCTCATCTCTGCAAACTTGACGAAGTCAGTATTGAGTTGAACCGCAGCATAGTCGTTGTCTACCTGTATCAGAGCCGAATCACCCATACCGGTGTAGACAATCATGTCGTCGGCGAGACCGCGGTCATTAATAAGGAGTGTAGCACTATAGGTTCCGTCGGCGACGTAAACGGTGTCACCCGGAAAAAGCAGTGAATCGCCATTGTCAATCGTGGTCCAGGCGCTATCCAGACTGCGACCGGTGTATTCGTCGCTGCCGTCGGTAGAAACGTAGTAAACATTGTACTTCTCCCGGGCCCCCATGTCGGGCGCCGTCTGGTTGAACCGATAGCCCAGGTCCAGGCCGGCGTTGATCTCTGCGGCGGTGTTGCGCAGGTCAAAGCGTCCAGCCAATGGATCAACAAATCTCGGCTGTATGGAAATACTACCGGCCGAATCGACTACTCCGCCGTCGTAGTCACCGCCGATATTACCCCAGACGTTGTTGAATCCGCAGACAGCTTCGGGCGGAGCCTTGATACCGGCGTTGTCATTTTGGGTAACGATGTTGTTAAAGGCGCGGCTGTTCTTGGCTTGGTTTTTCAGTTCTATGCCGTGGGTGCCGCTGCCATGAATGGTATTGCCGTATATGAGATTGAAATCTCCGGCATCCTCATTCTTTATCCCAACCTCACCAACGGAGTAGATGATATTTCTCAGCAAGAGGTTGTAGCTGGCTTCGAGCTTGATGCCGTGCTTGGAGCAATCGTGAATATAACACTCGGTGATTGTGCAGGAGTCGGCCTTAATGTGAATAGCATTGTCATCACCTCGCGTAAGCTCCAGGCCCTGAATGACAATGTTGCTGCCCTCGAGAAGCAGGATAATGTTGGACTGGTTAGCCATATCCAGAATCGCAGGCGCTTTGCCCCAACGCCGGTATGTTATCGGCGCAGCGGCAGTGCCAGAAGTCTTCAGATTGTATGTCGTAGTGGACAGGTAGGTTCCGGGCAGGATATTAACGGTGTCACCGGGAAACAGCAGGCTTTTCTGATCGCCGTTGTCAAGCGACGCCCAGGCAGTTGTCGAGTCCAGACCGTCGGCGGCATCGTCACCGTCCGGTGCGACGTAATAGTTGGTCGCATGAAGCGGCAGGGCGAGAGCTACGCCGAGGAATATGATTAATAATAGAGCGTGTTTATGCATGTTTGTCTCAGATAACGTCAGCTATATAAGAGTATTGTCGGCAAGGGACGTGGTGGTCTTAAGGTCAAAAGCCTCATGAAGTTGCCACCCGCGAGGCAGGTCAAGCACCCGCCGCCGCCGAAAAGAGAAATGTTTCAATTTGAAACGCCCGAAAGAAGTTGGCTGAGACACAGGGAGTTGCCGGGGATCTAAGGACCACAAAATAGGCCGGATAGGAGGTTTTACCCCTACCCGGCCCGAAAACCAGGAAAAATCGCTTATTTCTTATGGCACTGGATACACAGGTCCATGGCCGGATTCAGCGGCAGGTACTTCTCGAAATCGGCCCCGTGGAGCTGATGACAGCCCAGACAAGTTAGCGGTTGGCCGCTACGGCTATCAATAGCATCCTCGCCGATCGGGTGAGAGCTGCGGTGTGCTGCCTCGTGGCAGCCGGCGCACAGGTCAATATCTATACTGGTCAGATACTTCTCATTGTCCGAGCCGTGCGGCGTATGACAGTTGGAGCAGTCCATACCATCGTGCGTGATATAGGCCGCCTTTTCTTTTTCACCGGTGGCGTTGAAGTGGCAGCTCATGCATAACACTTCCTGCTTTGCAGCCAGCAGGTCGGTGGTGGCCGACGCGTGCGGGTTATGACAGGTCGTGCATGAACCCTCGAGGTTAAGATGACCGTGGAATGGCTTTTTCTCGAACTCGGAAACGGCGCGATGGCATTTTGTGCACAACTCCGTGGTAGTGCCCTTGATGGCGAATGAATCGCCGCCCGAAGACAAGTGGCAGACGGTGCATTTGCCGCCCTTAAAGGGGGAGTGCTGGTTGGGGCGAAGCAGCTTGGGAAGCGAGGCGGCGTGTGGGTCGTGGCAGGTGGCGCAGTTGGAGTTGCTGATGTCGTACCCTTGGTGAGCCGAGGAAAAGGCTTGGTCCTGCTCGTGGCAGTTGAAACACGTGACCGGAACCTGTTCGGAAAGCAGCTGTTCGTTGGCGCTTCCGTGAGCGGCATGACAGGTGAGACACTCACCGCCCTCGACCGGGGTGTGTACTGCTTCCTTTTCCATCCAGGCGCTCACCTGCGGGTGACACGAGGCGCACAGCGCGGTTGTCTCATGTGAGAGCACGGCTGGGAAATCCGACGCATGGGGCAGGTGACATTTGCCGCACTCACCGTTTCGGGCCGGCTGGTGAACGGAGGATAAAGCGAGTTGAATGTTTATGTCCTCGTGGCAGGACAGACACAGGTCGGCCTCGTTATCAGCCAGCATGGCGGCGTGTTTGGAGGCGTGTGGATTGTGACAATCGGAACACTTCCCCGATTCGAACGCGCCGTGGACGTGGGCCTTGTTGCCCAGGTCGGAAATATCTACGTGGCATTCGTAGCAGACGGCCGGTTCGTCAACGGGGGCAATCTGGCTGAAAACAACAGTTGCTGCGAGGATAAGCCCGGCAAACGTTATGCTGAATGTCTTACGCATGATTACTTACCCTCCTTGGTCTGGTCGGGAGTCTGGTGACAAACGTCGCACGCCCCGGTCGAGAAGGGATCATGCGAATTTTCATGCATCAGGCCGACATCCGCCGAAACGTGAGCATCATGGCACTTGCGGCAGTCGATTTGGCTGCCGGCGAGACCGAGATGCTTCGATTTGAAATCTTCGTCATCACCGTCGTGGCAATTCAGGCACTGATCGGGGATGGTTTCCGTCAATAGACTGGTAATAGAGCTCGTGTGGGGCAGGTGGCAGCCGAGACACTCACCATCACCGGCGGGTGGGTGGGCGTTGTCGTCATCGAGCCGCTGGGCCAGGTCGGTGTGGCAGGTCAGGCAGAGCCGTCCAGCCTTATCCAGCAACAGGTGCTCAATCTTGCCCGCGTGCGGCTGGTGGCAACCGTTGCACTGACCGTCGGCCACCGGCTGATGGCTGCTGACGGCCGTGGCCAGGTCGCTGCCGACTTCATGGCAGTTGGCACAGATGACATCGAGCCGGTCGACCAAAAGGTTCTGATGGTCGGAGGCGTGATGCTCGTGGCAGCCGTCACAGGCTTGCTCCTCAAATGGCGGATGTATGACCGTGTTGTCTGCCTGCATGAGCGATTCGTGGCAGGTCAAACACAGGGCGTTGCGGTCGTCTTTCAAGAGGCTCGCCTCGGTCGAGGCGTGTGGGGTGTGGCAGCCGTTGCACTTGCCGATTTTTACCGGAACGTGGACGTCCTTTTTCTCCGCCCATTCCGCCGGACCGTCATGGCAGGAAGCGCAGAGATCGTAGCGGTTAGTGATGGTCAGCGACTCGAAATCGGAGCCGTGGGGTAGATGGCAGTCCGAGCACGTGCCATCGGCAAAGGCGGCGTGGACGTTCTCTATCTCGAACTCGGCTTTGGCGTCGGTGTGGCAGTCCAGGCAGAGCGTGTTGATCTCTTTGGTCAGGAGCTTGTTGGCGGTCTGTCCGTGAGCCGAATGGCAATTGCTGCAATCTTCACGGGCCGGCTGATGCCGCGACGGTTTGTTGAGTTGTGCCGGTATGTCATCGTGACATTCAACACAGAGGGCGTTGATCGGCTGGTGCAGAAGCGTCGCCTGGGCCGAGCCGTGGACAGCGTGACAGTCCAGGCACATACCGTCGGCCACCGGCGAATGAGTACCTTCCGGCGCCATTTCTTCCGGATCGTGACAGTTGGCGCAGAGTTCCTCGGCCGCTGCCTGCAAACCGAACGGCTCGGCATCGCCCGGAGCGTTGTGGCAGCTTTCGCAGTCGCCATCG
>JAUXCD010000215.1 GCA_030619085.1 Candidatus Zixiibacteriota bacterium | reverse complement strand
TTTCTTGGTCAGATTTCCGGCCAGATGCCATTCCTCGCCATATTCGCCGCCGCCGCGCAGGTTGGCCACAACGTAGACACCCCCCTGGTCAAACCAGAGGCGCAAGCCGGCATCGAACCACGGCGTCCGGCTGATGCCGTAGCCACCGTACCCGGTCAGGAGAGTGGGATTTTCGCCGTTGAGCTCGGTGCCCTTGAGCTTGACGATATTAACCGGAATTTTGGTGCCGTCCTTCGATGTGGTAAATTCACGGACAACCTCAATATCTGAAAAATCGGCCGGCGAGACCTGAAACAGGGCGGTTCGGGTAACGTTCCATTTGACCGGGTCAAAACGATACCAGGCCGACGGTTCGGTGTAGGAGGAAGTGCAAAACAGAATGGAGTCGCCGCCGATATCAACCATGCTCCACAGCGATGAAATCGGCTTGACCGGAATCTGCTCTTGGGGTTTGCCCTGGTAGTCGAATATCCGCATCTGTGACGGTCCACCCAAGAGGTCGATCACAAACAGGTAATTCGTGGTGGGGCGGTAACTTTTGATGGTAGCCTCGCTCGGCTCCACCAGCACGGTGGCCTGGGCCAGGTCGGTCTGGCCGGGGGGAATCCGGAGGATTTTGCCGCGCGGCGCGTCCATGCGGCAGAGCATGATGATAGCGTTGTCGGGGCCGAACACCGCTGTGCGCACCAGGTCCTTGAATTTTGTTATCTGGGTCCAGGTACCGGACGGGTCCAGAAGATAATGCGCATACTCGCCGCCGTCACCGTTGGCCACGGAAGTCAGGATATACTGACCGTCGGGCGATGTTTCCAATTCAATCTCGGCGATGTGCGGGAACTCCTCGCCGATGGCATAGCTGTCCTCTTCGGTGGGTGTTCCGAGTTTGTGATAATAAACCTGCTGATAGAAAAACAGGTCCTCATCGGGCCGCTCCCCCTTGTGAGGATAGCGAGTGTACCAGAAGCCGCTATTGTCTTCGTTCCATGCTACATCGCCCCCGGCGGTCGGACCGTTGACGTTGGGAACAATATCGCTCAGCTTCTCGCCGGTAGCGACATCGAACACATAGACCGTGCCGATCTCGCTGCCAAACTCTGACATACTGACCGCCACCAGTTTGCCATCGCGGGAAGGAACATAGAAGTCGATCGAGGTGGTGCCGTTGGTGTCTATCTTGTTGAGGTCAACGATGACTTTTTCCGAGAACGGATCATCGGCGGACTCCAGCGTAATCAGAAACGGCTGTTCTGCGGGAGGCTGACGCTTGAAAGCGAACAGCACACCGCCCTCGTATTGCAGGTAGTAGTAATTGGTGGTAGTGCTGCCGAGTAGTTCCGTGAGCTGCTTTTTGATAAGGTCACGCGCCGCCACGGCGTCAAGATATTCACGGGCATAAACGTTCTGCGCGTCGCTCCACTGCTTTACCGTTTCGTTGGAAATATCCTCGAGCCAGCGGTAGTCCTCGGTGACAGTGACGCCATGATATTGATCGGACACGGTCTTCTTGTCGGTGGGCGGTGATGAAGATTGCCCGGAGGACAGTACCGGACACCATGCGAATATCATTATCAGGACTGCAAAGACTTTCGCCGGATTAAAAATTCTGCCGTTAGAATTAACGTGTGACCACATACCGGGATCTCCCTTCTTGAAGGTCGGCGGGACCTGCGTCGTTCGATGCGACATTTCGGCTTTGTCTCTGTGATACGTAACCGTTTGCAGGCCTGAGTGACGCGTCCCCGCCCCTGGTGCGAAGGCGCGTGCCGGATGGATGTTACCTCTCATTTAGTGACAATATCGCTCTATGGTGTGATGAAGGCAATCGAAAAGTGGCAGGTGAGTTTGCGGCCCGTGTTTTATTGCTGGAAGCCGGGAGCCTTAAGGATTCAGAATTCCCTCATTGACCCGATGCCATCGAACGGCTGGCACGACTCAAGAGCTGACCCGGTTTTACTCGCTTCATACATTATCAGGTCTTGACGAAGTGCCTCCTCCTCCGTTTCTTGGGCCCATGAATAACCCAGACTACCACATCGTAACGCTCGACCAACGACCCGACCTCATGGAAACGGTAAGCCGTTTCTGTGGGCCGAAATGGCCGGCCTTTATGCTCGAGGACCCGGTCGCTATCAAGCACTTCGACTCGATATACGAACAGTTTCCACAATACCAGCAGGTCGTCATTGAAAAAGACACCGACCGCCTTCTGGCTGTCGGTAACTGCATTCCAATGAATCACTCGGGAGACACCGCCGACCTCAGCGATAAAGGCTTTGACTGGATATTGACTGAAGTTTTCGAAAACGGTAAAGGCAACATCTCGCCGAAACTATCCTTGTTCGCATTACAGATTGTGATTGACCCCAACCTTCGCGGCCAATCCCTCAGCAGCGAGGTGGTGAAGGCCATGCTGACGACCGGCAAAGAGCATGGCTGCAAAGCGCTCTTCGCGCCGGTGAGGCCAAACAAAAAACATCTGTATCCGATAACGCCTATAGAGAAGTATATCCGGTGGACCGACGCCGATGGGCTGCCGTTTGATTCCTGGATGCGCGTGCACGCCCGTCTGGGGGCCGACATTGTGAAAGTCTGTCACGCATCGATGCACATTGCCGGTACGGTGGCTGAGTGGGAGAGTTGGACAGGTATGCAGTTCCCGGAGAGCGGCGACTATGTCGTCCCCGAGGCGCTGGTGCCGGTCAGGATAGACCGCGAGGCCGACACCGGCCTGTATGTCGAACCGAATGTCTGGATGCACCACCGGATAGATTGAAGGTTGAGATGGCTATTCACACGGGGGTGGAGGTGGCCCGCCGTGGAAAAGATAATCGACAAAATAAGTGATGTCCGAGATATTGACAGCGCCCCCGCCTGACTCTCTGCCATCTACATCGCCCGCTCCCGGACAGGGCAACTCCCAGTGTGGCGGGAAGATGTAGCCGATCAGCAGCGTAAGATCGGAGATATCGACGCCCCCCTTAAAATCGACATTCCCGTGGCTACCTACACAGCAGGGCAGGACAGGATAGCAGTAAGGTCCACCCCAATCGGGAACGACATCAGACCCTGTAGTCGACCAGAGCCAATAACCGCCGGCCGGAAAGAAAGTGGAATCGATACAGACTGTATCCTCCGGAGTCAGGCCACGGGCCTCGATATAGAATATCTGCTCGTCAAAACCGTCAGGGATACCGGACCAGAACATTTTGAACCCGCTCCATTTGAGCGTGTCTTTTCCCAGGCCGTCACAACTGAAGGCACATCTATAAAACACGCCGCCGTCGAACATCCACTCCCAGTTATGAGGTATCAGCTCTATAGTTGGCGCCAGGGAGCGGACTGTGTATTCACCGTTCCGATGCGTCCACAGGCTGAAGCCGTTAGTCGCCCCGGTGATGTTGTAGCCATCGGTGTTGGTCAGGCGAAACGTAAATCGGACCGTGCCGTCATCCACACAGTCCACCTCATCAAGCATTATTTCGCCGGCCGCGTGGCCGCATGGGGAGAATAACAGAGAAGCGCACATCGTGGTCAATATGGCAGTGATTTTTTTCATAGCTTTGGTGCCTGTCTAATCGGAACCACGGAAAACCTACTTCTATATATACGATAATCGAATCCCGGATTCTGTCAAGCCATTTCAATCCGGATGCGTTCTTGGCTTGTGCTAAAAACATCCTAAAATCGCAGGGAAAGGCAGCTCAGGCCGCCATCCAGTTTCTGAAACTCTGACATATCCAGAGGGAGCGTCCTTAGTCCGTGAGATTCAAATGCTCTTTTGGCTTTGGGGAAGCCGTTGGCGACCAGAACCGTGCCGTTGATCCATACGCAGTTGGCGGCGTAGCTTTCATCATCGTCGATCTCAATGATATTGAACTGCGCGAATTCTTCCCGGCCGATAAACTCCCCGGTGGCCGCCAGGTTGTTATCTTCCAGGTAGGCTACCCCCGATTTCAGATGCAGGACATGCTTCAGCGGCACGGTGGAGCCGGTCATCCCGTGTTTCTGAAGGATCGCTATCATCTGGGCGGCGCCTTCGGGCGTCGTGCGCTCGGAAAGGCCGATGTAGAAATGCGAACCGACCATCATTATATCACCGGCGTCAACCGTATCCGGCGGCTGTATGTGCTCTACATTGTCGAAGTGCAGTTTTACCGCTTGTTCCATGGATTCAATCTCGCCTCGTCGGGAAGGTGCGCCGGGATTGGTGATGACAGCGCACCTGGGTGTCAGCAACGCAACATCCTCAACAAATGTCGAATCCGGAAAATGTTCATCCGCCTCCAGCATGGTAACATCAAGTCCGCAGTTTTGCAGTGCCACTATATAGTGATCGTGTTGGGTGAGTGCCAGTTGATAGTCTGGCTTACCGAGATTAGCCGAAGTGAGACCGTCGGTCATGGCCTTACATGGTCGCCGCACGATAGCTTTGGTGAATTCCACGCTTCCTCCG
>JAUXCD010000233.1 GCA_030619085.1 Candidatus Zixiibacteriota bacterium | reverse complement strand
TCTCCCGGGGGCGGGAATTCGGTACCGCGGCAGACATTTGCGAAGGTTTCCTTGCAGTCAATCCAGGAACGCACGGTCTGGGCATAGTCCGGAGCGTAGGGAATTATGTCGGCTTTGGCGCCAATGGATTCGGTCAAGGTTTGTTTCCTCTACGTTAAAGACCGAATATAGGCAAATCTTGGGTGCGGGGCAACCGGCATGATGCCGGTTTTTTCCCGCCGCTTTGGCCCCGGTTCGAAGGCAGGAAGGTATTAACAGGGAGAAAGGCTGAGGCTCCGGTTTGACACCGGCCGGTAAATTAGCTATATACCCATCTAACCCGCACATAACTCGATCAAGGAGCATAAGGATAAATGATTGATTTCTCTTATACCGAAACCCAACTCGCCGTGCGCGACATGGCCCGTGAACTGGCCCAAAAAGTTGTCCTGCCCAACATCCAGGAATTCGACCGCGAACAGAAGATGAACCCTGAGGTTCTTCCGGCGATGGCAAGTGCGAACCTGCTTGGCTTTTGCATTCCGGAAAAATACGGCGGCCTGGGGACCGATTACATTTCGCTGGGGCTGGCCTCGGAAGAACTCGAATACGCCGACACCGCCGCGCGTGTTATCCTCTCGGTGCATATCGGTCTGTTCTCGTTGCCGGTGCTAACCTGGGCCAACGAGGCCCAAAAAGAAAAATACCTGATCCCGACGGCGAAAGGCGAGAAGATTGCCACTTTCGGCCTGACCGAACCAGCGGCCGGCACCGACGCGGTGGGGATTCAGTCAACGGCGGTCCCGGACGGCGACGGCTACATTCTCAACGGCGAGAAGATGTGGATTTCTCTGGCCGATGTCGCGGATTATTTTCTCGTGTTCGCCTGGACCGATCTCGACAAGAAACGCAACCGCGACCACAGGGGTCTGTCGGCGTTTATCGTGGAGCGAGGCATGGAAGGACTGACCACCGGGACGATTCACGGTAAACTGGGCGTGCGGTCCGGCAACACCGGGTTTATATCGTTTCAGGATGTCCGCGTTCCGAAAGAGAACCTGGTGGACCAGGAAGGCGCCGGTTTCAAAATTGCCATGTTCTGTCTGGACCAGGGACGCTATACGGTGGCAGCCGGTTCATGCGGATTAATCCGGGCCTGCCGCGATGAGTGCGTAAAATACTCCAAAGAGAGAGAAACATTCGGTGTTCCGATCTCAGACCATCAACTCGTCAAACAGATGATCGCCAACATGGAAGCCGGTTACGAATATTCCACCCACCTCTGGCTCAAAGCGGGGTGGCTCAAAAACCAAGGCAAGCGCTCCACCAGAGCAACCTCGCTGGCCAAATGGATAGCCTGCCGCGAGGCCGAGGCCTCGGCCGCCAACGCGGTGCAGGTGCACGGCGCGTATGGTTTCTCCGATGAGTACCCGGTGGAGCGGTTCTATCGTAACAGTAAGGGCGCTTCCATATACGAGGGCACACGCGAGGTTCACACGCTGATGCAGGCCGATTACGTACTCGGCCATCGCGTTGACAAGGAATTGGAAAGAGACCTGCCGGTAGTCGAGCAGTGAGAGCTATTCTACTGTGACCGACTTGGCCAGATTACGCGGTTGATCAACATTACAGCCACGCATAACGGCGATGTGATAAGCCAGAATCTGCAGGGGGATAATTGCCAGCAGCGGCGTCAGCAAGCGGTTAGTCTTCGGTATGTAGATGACTTCGTTGACATGGTCGGCAATCTCCGTGTCACCCTCGCTGGCTATCGCCACCACCCGACCGTTACGCGCCCGCACTTCGGCGATATTTGACATCACCTTGTCATGGACCGGGTCTTTCAGAGCAATTACCACCACCGGCATGTTTTCGTCGATAAGGGCGATCGGGCCGTGCTTCATCTCAGCCGCCGGGTATCCCTCGGCGTGGATATAGGAAATTTCCTTGAGTTTCAAGGCACCTTCGAGGGCGGTCGGGAAATTGATACCTCGTCCGAGATACAGGCAATTGCCCGACTTGTAATAGTCGGTCGCTATCCTGGCAATCCGGTCCTCGCCCTGGAGGATTGACTCCACCTGGTAGGGAATCTTCTCAATACTCTGGATAAGCTCGCGGCCCTGCTGGACTGAGAGATGTCGCATTCTTCCCAGCAACGTGGCAATCAGCGTCAGCACCATCACCTGTGATGTAAACGCCTTGGTGGATGCCACGCCGATTTCCGGACCGGCATGAATATAAACGCCGCCATCCGATTCGCGGGCAATTGTCGAGCCTACCACGTTGACCAGGCCCAAAACCGTAGCGCCGCGGTTCCTGGCCTCGCGCATGGCGGCCAGGGTATCGGCTGTTTCACCTGACTGGCTGACAGCAAGGAGAATAGTCTTTTTATCAACGATGGGCGAGCGATACCTGAATTCCGAAGCGTACTCAACCTCGACCGGTACCCGGGCCAACTCCTCTATCAGGTACTCGCCGATGGAGGCGGCATGCCAGGAAGTACCACAACCGGTGATGATAATGCGCTCGATCTGCCGCAACTCGTCGTACTGCAGATTAAGGCCGTCAAGGCGGGGTATCCCATCCTCGAAATTGAGCCGACCTCTCACGGCGTTGCGCAGAGTGGTGGGCTGTTCGTGAATTTCCTTCTGCATGAAATGGTCGTAGCCAGCCTTCTCGATCTCATCGAGCGTCCACGTAACTTCTTCCACCGTCGGCGTGATTTTGACATTCTGGATAGTGGTTATGTCGAATGAATCGGCGGTAACGGTGGCAATCTCGCCATCTTCCATATACACCACGCGGTTGGTGTGCTCCAGCATGGCTGATACATCCGAGGCTACCAGATTCTCGCCGTCACCGTCACCAATAACCAGCGGCGATCCCATGCGGGAGGCGATCAGCAGACCGGGATGCATGGACGATATCACGGCGATACCGTAAGTGCCCTCGACCTGATTCAGAGCGTTGCGGACGGCTTCCGTCAGGTCACCGTGATAGTGGAAACGTATCAAGTGAACCAGTATCTCGGTATCGGTATCCGTCCGGATTTCGTAGCCCTGGCGGATAAGAAACTCTTTCAGGGTGCGATAGTTTTCGATAATACCGTTATGAACCAGGGCGATTTCGTTGTTATTGTCGATGTGCGGGTGCGCATTGAGCTCGGTAGGTTCTCCGTGAGTCGCCCACCGGGTATGAGCGATGCCGTGATTACAATCGTCGGCGTTGATACCGGCAATCGCTTCCTCCAGCCGCGCAATTTTCCCGGCCGACTTGGCGACCAACAGGCCCGCCTCGGTAAGAAGCGCGATCCCGGCCGAATCGTATCCTCGGTACTCGAGACGCTTCAAACCCTTCATCAGTATCGGGAGAGCTTTCTTGTGTCCTACATAGCCAACAATACCACACATGGTCACACCTTGTTCTATTTAAAAAATCTCTTCACATCTTTCAGCAGACGGGTGGTGAGAGCTTCGCTGTCGGTCTCAATGATAAGCCGGAAGATGGGTTCGGTATTGGACGACCTGATTTGAACCCAACCCTGCTGAAAATCAAAGCGCAATCCATCTCGCCTGTCCACTTTCGTCCGCCCCACGAGTTTCTCCGCGTCTTTCTCAAACCGTTTGAGTCGTCTGGTGAAGTCATTCGGAAGAGCGGCTTTGGTCTTTATATTATAATACACAGGTAAAGTTTCGACAAGACTGGAAAGATTTTTCCGCTCGCGAGCCAGGCAGGTCAGCACCAGCGCCGCGGCCACCAAGGCGTCGCGACCGGCATGACAGGCCGGGAAAATCACCCCACCGTTGCCTTCCCCCCCTATCGTCGCTTTGCGGCGGTGCATCATTTCCACCACATTGGCTTCGCCCACTTTTGAGAAGTATAGCCGGCTGCCGCCCGCCCGGGCGATATCGGCCGTCGTTTTCGAGGTGGACAGGTTGATAACAACCGGGCCTTTGCTTTTGGTCAGAATCTCTTTGACGGCAATAGTCAGGGTCAACTCTTCCCC
>JAUXCD010000076.1 GCA_030619085.1 Candidatus Zixiibacteriota bacterium | reverse complement strand
GTCGTGGTCGGGTTGAACGGATTGGGGTAGTTCTGCATCAAGGTCGGTCTTGTCGGCAAAGCACCATCGCTGCCGTCGTTGCCGGAGGCCAGACCGGCGGCCAGGATATCACGACTGATAGTGTAGCCGGTTTTCACCGCCGCCAGGGTTATTGTCTCGACTGATAAAGACTCAAAATGTAACTGCGCGCGGCCGTTGCCGTCGGTGGTTTCTCGCGACAGTATCATCCCCGGCTGGCTGATTATTACCTCACAGCCTGCCACCGGATTGCCCTGAGATGTGATGGTTATCCGCACCGTGCCGGAGTCGGTCGATGCATCAACCTTCAGGGTGTGCGGCACTTCGGTGTATATTTTCAAGGACGGGTCACCGAAGAAATTCTGGCCGTAATTCAAATCGCGATAGTAGTAGTACACTGCTTTGGAGGCGTTCATGGCCTCGATAGCGGGCCGGTCCGGGTGGGCAAAAAGCGAGTCAAAGAAGGTCTTTTGCAGGAAATGACTGGTGCTGATCCATCCCCATCGCGAGTACGCCACAAAAGCCACGGCGCCAGCACCGTCCAGACCCAGCAGCTTCTGTACCAGGTTGGGGTTGCTTTGATTGAACGGGGGTTGATCCATGTCAAAGCCACCGTTGTCACAGGCCAGCGAGTAGTAGAATGAGGTCTTTTGATTGGGCAGCAACGAGTCGCAACTGCCGTGGTCAGCCTCGCCGGTCTCGCTGAGGAAGTACGATTTCGGCCAGTTGTTGTACCCGGAGGTCCTGACCCCGAAACCGTCGGTTCGTCCGTGGGCGATGATATTAATGATACCGTAACCCTCCGATAGCACCGGCATCACGCCCGGGGCAGACAGGTTATGCGGCGACGGGTCATCGCCGGCGGAGGCTTCGACACCACTGATGGTATCGATATCAAACGAGGTCGGGTACGCCTGGGCGATACGATAGTGCTGCCCGCCGCCTGAGTAGTCACGCATTTCATCGGAAGAAAAGAACATGGCCCGGTTAAGATAGTCGCTCTCGCCCCGGCCGGGGTTAGTCTCGTATTCTATCAGTTTGGCCACGTAATTGGCGGTTTCATCGAGGCGATTGAACGGCAGTCTTCCGACCAGCAGTTCCGGTTGCAGATCCGCTCCATCAATCGCCACTTCGCCCCACACGTTGTCACCGTCGATATCCCACGCACCGGTGAGGTCAGCGAAATAAAGATCACAGATCTGCTGGGCGGCCAGGACAGGCTGAATCTCGGTCGAATTGTGATGGGCGTAGCGCACCGGGATGACTGTTTCGTCACCAGCCAGCAGAACATAGCGACCACCGTCGGCGTGGAAAATCTTCAGGTATTCACGCAGCCGCTCGGCATCGTCGCGCCCGGATTGGAGGCTGAGGATGTCCTCGATGAAAGCAACCTCGGCCTGGATGCCGACGCTCGTTTTGTATTGGGCCAGTTCCTCAAGAGGTCCGGCCAGGGAGCGGGAGGTAACGATGATGTATTCGGGGCCGCTCGTTGACAAGGCACTGCCGGTACTACCTTTGAAGGCAGTTAATGACTGGGTGGGCGGCAGGTTTTCGAGCATGTCGTCGGAATCTATGTGTCGGTTGTCTATGTAAATCGTCACCGAGCCGCTGTAGTAAAGCGTGCCATCGGGATCGATCGTCACCGGAAAGACCGATAGCCGGACAAAGCGTGAACCGTCGTGCTCAATCTCGCCGTCGATATAAATCGCCCACCGTCCCAGGCTGCGGTCGACTGCGGGGCTGGTTACGTCCCCGTAGAGATCACCATCGGAGGTCACTCGGTCGGTGCCGATATCACTCGGGGCGATCCATCCCAGAGGCTCCCGTCCGGTCTGGTAGTACTGAAGCAAACCGGACGACTCCTGCGGCTTGAGTTCGATATAGAAAGTCCGGCAGGCAAGCTGGAGACTGCGCCCGATCACGACCGGCGAAAACGAGCGATAAACCGCGCGATTCTCCATTTGATTGAATTCGAGCGAATCCAGGCTCAGTTCAACCGTAACCGGAACCCGGCCCTGGGCTGTTCCAGACAGGATCAACAGGGCAACGGCCGCACTTACTACAAATGCCTTCAATTCCTTCTCCATGTTTCACGGTGAACCGGAGTTGATAAGTGCAATTGACCGGCCATTCCGTGATCCGTGGCCTGTCAAGAAAGCAGCGGGGGTATCTGTTTGTTATAAATGAGGTTATGGGGAGTGGGTAATGAGGCGGTGAAAAGTGGACGCGTCCGCTCCAGCTAAAATGTATAGTGGTAAGTCAATAGAGTATGGGGGTTTTAGAGACACCAAGGCGATGTGGGAGATTTCAATTTGTGACGCTGTCGTGTTTCAGGACAGCGCCTTAGCCTTTTCGGAAAATTGTAGCTCCGCTTACTTATTGGATAAGAGTAAGTTAATCCCCTATTTTTTCTCAATAAATCTCAAAAAATGCCTTGACTTTTGTGGTGAAAAACTGCACAATAATGTTAATCCAGGTACAATGTGGTAAGAAGTGGAGAATTTAACTTGGGCGGTTTGTTAGGTCGATATCAGACAACCATGGACGAGAAAGGTCGTTTCGCTTTGCCGGCGAAGCTGCGTGCCGTCAAAGGTCCTGATCCCAACAAGTTACTGATGGAAGGTGATCTGATAATCACCAAGGGATTAGAGGGGTGTCTGACAATCTATCCGCAGCCTGAGTGGTCTGATATTCAGAGCCGCCTGGGAACTCTGAACTTTACCTCGGAAGATTATCGTTATTTTGGCCGCTTGTTCTACTCGGCGGCCGGCACCGTTACTCCCGACCGTCACGGACGAATACTTATTCCGTCCCATCTCATTGGCGAGGCTGATCTCAAACGTGACCTGTTGGTGATTGGGGTTGATCGCTGGGTTGAGATCTGGAACCCTGATCGTTTCAAGTACTACCTGGAGCAGCATCGCAGAAGCTTTGAAGATGTAGCCGAGAAGCTATTCTCCGGTGATGGTGGCCAGAAGCAGGAGTGACATCCACGTACCGGTCATGGTCGACGAAATCGTTCGACTTTTGACGACGGCTCTGGATGGCGCATACCTGGACTTGACTACCGGTTTGGGGGGACATCTCAAGGCGTTGTCGCTGGTGCTGAAGCCGGAAGCCCGCCTTTACGGATTTGACAAGGATACCGAGGCGCTCAAGCTGGCCCGCGAGAATCTTCGCCACTGTGCTCAGTTGAAACAGTTAATAAATGCATCGTTCGCTGATATAGACGGGAATACGAGTGAACTCCAGGACCGAACATTTGACGGAATCCTTCTTGATCTGGGCTTGTCCTCATTGCAGTTGGATGACCCTGAGCGGGGGTTTGCGTTTCAAAAGGAGGGGCCGCTGGACATGCGATTTGACCAGCGAGCCGAGATTCCGACCGCAGCGGACTTAATCGAAAATTTGAATCAGGAAGATCTGGTCGAACTGCTGCGTCAATACGGCGAAGAGAGACAGGCAGGCCGACTGGCCGCGGCTATTGTCAGGGAGAGACAGAAGGAAGTGATCCTCACCACTACTCATTTGGCGGATATCGTCAGGCAGGTCGCCAAACCGCCGCACCAGAAAAAATCCCTCGCCCGCGTCTTTCAGGCTCTGCGTATTGCCGTCAACGGGGAACTCGACCAACTTCAGCAAGTCCTTCCAAAGGCAGTCGATCTGCTCACACCGGGCGGGCGTCTGGCTGTCATATCCTATCATTCTCTGGAAGATCGAACGGTGAAACGGTTTTTCCGTCGTGAGGCCACGGATTGTCTCTGTCCGCCGAGACTGCCCGTCTGCATCTGTCAGCATCGGGCCACCATCAAGGAAGTAAACCGCCACGTCATTGTGCCCACGGAAAAAGAGATCGCTCAGAATTCGCGGGCCCGATCCGCCAAACTTCGGATAGCCGAGAAAATTTGACACGATGAAAAAGAAGGTGCGCAAATTCAAAGAGACGGTTGAGATTCAGTCATCGTTCTTGCAGCGTCTCCGCTCGCATCGTTATTTCACCGTGATCGTTCTGGCCGGGGCCTGTCTGCTGGTTTCCTGCTTCTACGTCTGGCAGCGCGTACGAGTTCTGGAGCTGGTCAAAGACGTTTCCTACCTGGACAAGGACCACGCCGAGTTGCTCGATGATCTCAGAAAAATCAGGACCGATATTGCCTCGCTGACTCTTGCGGCACGCATCGAAATATACGCCACCGATACACTGGGCATGAAGCCGATCGATGCCGACCGGTTATTCACGCTGGCGCCGAAGCAGTCGAAGTCGAATGAATCGGACGACCTGGCGGCGATGATCTCGGCGATCCGCCACGTGGCCGAGTACATGCCGGTGATTTCCGAGGCCGAAGTGCGCGCCGATGAACTTCGGATCATAAACATCGATACGATTACCGGTGAGGGGGCAGTGAAGTGAAGCGAACCAGGCAGGAGAAGGTACGCCTCGGTTTTCTTTTTGTACTGACGTGCTGCTTTTTCCTGGTCGTTTTTCTGCGACTGGTACATCTGCAAGTATTACTTCACGATAGCTATAGCGAAGTGGTTGACCGGCAGTCGGGCGGTACGGTGACAATCCCGTCGGCGCGCGGTGTCATCTATGACCGCAACGGCCGTGTCATGGCCAACAATGTTTACCAGTCCTCGGTGTATGCCTATCCCGAGAACAGGAAAGAACTCAACGACATTGCCCGTTATATCGAAAAGGTCTGGAATCTTTCGCCGAACACGGCCAAAAAGCAGTTTGGCCTGGCGCCCAAGAGGTTTCGGTGGATAAAGCGAATGATAGATGACCGCCTGGCCGCCCGGATCGAAAAAGAAGCGCCACCCGGGCTGCACCTGCGGCAGGAAGCCCAGCGCGTCTACCCGATGGGGGTGGTCGGCAAGCAGATTCTCGGCTTCACGGATATCGACAACCGCGGCCAATCCGGTTTGGAGTATGCCTGGGATTCGGTGCTGGCCGGACAGAAGGGCTATGCCGATATCCGTCGCGACGGCCTTCGCAGAACTTTCAAGGTTAAAGAGAAGGCGCTGGTAAAGCCGATACCGGGGCAGTCGGTGGTTCTGACCCTCGATTACCGTATGCAGGAAATCGTGGAGGAGGAGCTGAGAAACGCGGTGGAGAAGTACAATGCCAAAAGCGGCATGGCGGCTTTCATTGATTGCAACAACGGCGACATTCTCGCCATGGCTCATTTTGATCCGTCTGAAAAGCACCCGGAGCGGCCGGTCAAACTCCGAGCCGTAACCGATCGCTGGGAACCCGGCTCGATTTTCAAGGCCTTTACCGCGGCGGCTCTGCTCGACAGCGGCCTGGTAGACTTTACAGACAGCACGTACTGTGAAGAAGGCAAGTGGCGCTGTAACAATCGTTACCTTCACGATGACAAAGAACTCGGCTGGCTCAGCTTCCGCCAGATAATGGAACTGTCCAGCAACATCGGTGTGGCCAAGTACGCTATCGAACTGGGTGGCGAGAAGATTATTGAAGCGGCGCGCCGCTTCGGTCTGGGTGAGAAGTCCAACTGCGGTCTGCCGGGCGAAACCTCCGGCAAAGTGACGCCGCCGGGGCGCTGGTCGGAGTACAACACGGCGATGGTGGCGATAGGGCATTCGGTGGCGGTTTCGGCGCTGCAGATGGCGGCCGCGTTTGGAGCTATTGCCAACGGTGGAGAGCTTTTGCGCCCGAGATTCATCCTGGGCCATGTTGATAGTGAAGGTTGTGTGATGACCGGCAACAGGTGCGAGATTATCAGACGCACCATGGAGAGAGCCTCGGCTGATACGCTTCGTGCTATTCTACGGGGCGTAGTCCAGAGGGGGACAGCCGAGGCCGCCAACTCGACAGTGGTGAGCATCGCCGGTAAGACCGGCACTGCCCAGATTTATGATGTCGAGAATCGACGTTACTTCTACAGCAAGTACATGGCCAGTTTTGCTGGCTTCTTTCCGGCCGAGCAACCGCTCGTGGCCGGTATCGTGGTCATCGAAAAACCGCATCCGATACATTACGGTGGCTGGACGGCCGCACCGGCGTTTCGCAAGATAGCCGAGCGCTACGCCGTGTTGAACCCGGACTTGTTCACGTCGTCGGAAAGAATCCTGGCCGAGCAAGGCAGCCATGATGAACAGACGGCCGAAGTGCCGAACCTGATCGGCCGCAATTTGACCAACGCGGAGCAGGCTGTTTTCAAGGAAGGCCTGATGCTACGCACTAACCGGTCCGACGGTCTGGTGATTTGGCAGTATCCGCAGCCCGACCACCTTCTGTTTGCGGGAGATGAAGTTATCGTGGTCACGCAGGAACTGGCCTCGGACGATGTCATGATGCTCGATCTGAAAGGTCTTTCGATACGCGAGGCCTCGGCCTTTGCGAGTTTCGCCAATATAAAACTCGAAATAACCGGGCAGGGGCAGGTGGTGAAACAGTCCATCCGTCCCGGCACTGATATCACCGACGATGCCGTATGCAAACTGGCGTGTCGGTCCATATAGGGAGAGGCGTTATTAAACTCGGGGAACTGGTAAAGGGATTGCCGGATGTTGCGATCTCAGGGAATGCGGATATCGACATCGAGGGTATCGAATACGACTCTCGGCGCGTGAAGCGGGGTTACCTGTTTATCGCCGTCAAAGGGTTTAAGGTCGACGGCTTCGATTTTGTCGATGACGCCATCTCTCGTGGTGCGATTGCCGTGATGGGCGAACGCGACAAGTGCGAGAGCGCCGGCAACTATATCAGGGTTACAGACGTCCGTCGCGCTATGTCCGACGTTGCGGCCCGTTTCTACGGTTTCCCCGGAATGAGATTGAAGGTTTACGGTATCACCGGCACCAACGGCAAGACCACGACCTGTCATCTTCTCAAGAAGATTCTTGAGGCGCGCGGCCGGAAGGTCGGGTTGATCACCTCCAGCAGCTACGAAACCGGCGCCGAAGTCTACGCGGCCGATAGAACTACCCCGGAATCGCTCGATACTCAGCGCCTGCTGTATGAGATGACAAAGAATGGCTGCACCCACGCCGTCGTCGAGGTATCTTCGCATGCCCTCGTCCTCCACCGCGTGGATAACATCACTTTCCAGGTTGCGATATACACCAACCTCACCCGGGACCACCTGGACTTCCACAAGAAGATGGACAAGTACCTTCAGGCGAAAGCGATGCTTTTAAGCAAGCTCGACGAATCATTCAGCTTCGCCGTGATCAATATCGACCAGCCGGAATTTCGAGACCTGATGCGCGACGTAAGATCATCACGCATGAGCTATTCTCTCAATGACAGCTCGGCGGACGTTTACTGCCGGGATTATTCCATCGGCCCCGACAAGACCGATTTCGAGCTGAATACGCCGATGGGCTCGCGCATGGTTAACCTGAGACTTCCGGGCAAGTTCAACCTGATCAACGCCATCGGTGCCGCTGCCGGTGGTCTGGCCTCAGGGGTCGATATCGACCATATCGTTGCCGGTCTCAACGACGCCCTTCCGGTGCCGGGACGGTTCAACCACATCGATGCCGGCCAACCCTTTGCGGTGTACATCGACTACGCCCACACACCGGATGCCATAGAACGACTTTGCGAAGCTGCCCGAGAGATCTCGGCCGGGAAACTGTTGCTTCTGTTTGGTTGCGGCGGTGACCGCGATAAGGGGAAACGGCCCATGATGGGCAAGGCCGCCACCCAGTTCGCTGAATTCGTGGTGGTGACATCGGACAATCCTCGCAGCGAGGACCCCGAAGCGATTATCAAAGATATCAAGCCGGGCTTGACCGGCAAAACTTACGAGATATTGCCCGACCGCAAACAGGCCATTGCCGCCATCCTGAGAAAGGCCCAGGCCGGCGACGTGGTGTTGATTGCGGGCAAGGGCGCGGAGAATTATCAGGAAATCAAGGGTGTCAGGCACCCGTTTGATGGTGCCGCCGAGACCAGAGCGGTTCTGGCGAGCATGGGATATAATAAAAGCAGCGAGGGGATTTGATTAGTTTGCGCTTCGAACAATTGGCAGCTATGACCGACGGCAAGCTCCTCGGTGACGCGTATGCCTCGCGCACTTTCACCGGTGTGTCTATCGATACGCGCACGATCGAAGCGAGCCAGTTGTTTATCGCTATTCGCGGCGAGAAGCACGACGGTCATGAGTATATCGCGCAAGCCATCGATCGCAGGGCGGGCGGCCTCGTGGTGGAACACGACTATCCCGCTATCGATGAAATCACCAGGCGTATCCCGGTGGTGGCTGTTGACAATGGCCACGAGGCCATGATCAAACTGGCAAAGGAATACCGACTGACACTCGACGCGAAATTCATCGCTATAACCGGTTCCAACGGCAAGACGACGACAAGGGAATTTGCCTATCATCTTCTCAGCGCGGTAACCTCCGATATCTATCGCTCACCGGGCAATTTGAATAATCTCTTTGGCGTACCGCTGGCGCTGTTTCAGATGCCGGATAACGCCGCGTTGAGTGTTTTCGAACTGGGTATTTCCACGCCCGACGAGATGCCAACCCTGGCGGCGATTATCAAGCCGGCGGTAATAGTCATCACCAACGTCGGGCCGTCGCATCTGGAATTTCTCGATTCTCTCGAGGCCGTGGCTCACGCCAAGCTGCATCTGGTCAGGGAGGCCGACCGGTCGGTGCCGGTCATTATTAACGCCGACGACCCCATCCTGATGCGTGAGACGAAAAAGCTGCGCGAGGATGCGGTGACTTTCGGCATCGATAACGAAGCCACTTTCAAGCCGGAATCAATTACCACCGATAGCGAAGGTGCGACGCGGGTTAGTATCGAAGGAGCGACTTTCCGGATTCAACTGCCGGGCCGGCACCAAGTGTACAATTTTCTGGCCGCGTATGCCGTGGCGCGAGTGCTGGGATTCTCGTTCGAACACGTCGCTACCGACCAGATAGCACTCGATACTGTGCCAATGCGGGGGCAGATAATACGCCGGGGCGGACTGATAGTCATGACAGACTGTTACAACGCCAACCCGGAATCAGTAAAGGCCGGGCTGCAGTCGTTCTTCGCGGCGCCATTTGGCCCACGAAGAGTAGTGGTGCTGGGGGATATGCTGGAACTGGGGCGCGACGCCGAGAAGTATCACCGTGAAATCGGTAATCTTTTGTCAGAATATAAATTTAACCTGGCTGCTTTTGTCGGCCCGCTGTCGAAATTCACTCGGGAGGTAGCAATGGAAGCCGGATGTGACGAGGCGAGATGCCAACATTATGACACCGCCGCCGAATGCGCGGCTGAGATTTGCGGGTTGGTGCACGACGGGGATTTTGTCTTTATCAAGGGTTCGCGGGGAATCGGTCTTGAGGCCGTGCTCGACGCCCTTGGCAACAAGGGGGAGACAGACTAATGCTTTACCATCTGCTATATCCGCTCACTGAATATGTCTCATGGCTGAACCTCTTCAGGTACATAACCTTCCGGACGGCCGGAGCCACCCTGACGGCGATAATCATCTGCCTGATTTTGGGACCGTTTTTCATCCGCCTGCTCAAGAAATACCAAATCGCCGAAACGATCCGAGAGGAAGGACCTGCTTCGCATCAGAAGAAGGCCGGCACGCCTACGATGGGCGGGCTTATTATTCTGGCGGGAATAATTATTCCCACGCTGCTGTGGGCCGACCTGACGAATTTCTATATCCTCATGGTAGTGCTGGTGACGGCCTGGTTGGGGCTAATCGGTTATATGGATGACTATCTCAAGGCGGTCAAAAAGCAACCCAAGGGGATGATTGGCCGAAAGAAGCTGGCCGGTCAGATTTTGCTGGGCGTGCTCTTTGGTTTTCTTCTGCTGTACATCGCACCCAACTCGCTGTATGACGGCACCACCAGCATCCCGTTTTTCAAGAACTACCTGTTCGTGCTGGGGGTGTTTTATATCCCGTTCATTGTGTTGGTCATAACCGGGGCCTCCAATGCGGTAAATCTGACCGATGGACTTGATGGTCTGGCGATCGGTTTGTGTGGCATATGCTTTTTAGCTTTTGGCAGTATCGCTTACGTGAGCGGTCGTTTCGATTTCTCCAGCTACCTGCAAATTGAATACTTGCCCGGTGCGGCAGAGCTGGTGGTCTATTGCGGTTCCGCGATGGGAGCTGCTATCGGGTTTCTCTGGTTCAACTCGCACCCGGCCGAGGTGTTCATGGGAGACACCGGTTCGCTGTCTTTAGGCGGGGCGCTGGGGGCGATTGCCATTCTTCTGAAGAAAGAACTGCTACTGGTGATAGTGGGAGGGGTATTTGTCCTGGAGGCACTATCAGTCATTATCCAGGTGCTTTCCTACCGCTATCGAGGGGGTAAGCGAGTGTTTAAGATGGCGCCATTACATCACCATTTCGAGTTATCCGGCTGGGCTGAGCCCAAAGTTGTGGTCCGCTTCTGGATTATTGGCGCCCTGTGTGCCCTGATAACTTTAGCAACGTTGAAGGTAAGATGACAGTCGAAGAAAAGATTAGAAACCGACGTATCGGCGTCCTGGGAATGGCGCGCTCCGGCATGGGAGCGGCCATGCAGGCGAAGGATCTCGGCGGCGAGCCTTTCGTCTCCGACTCGGCGCGGGCCGAACTGCTGGTCAGGCAGACTCGGTCGCTTCAAGCCGCCTCGATTCCTTTCGAGGTGGGCGGCCACACCGAGCGTTTGCTGGAATGCGACTACCTGGTCGTATCACCCGGAATTCCGCTTGATGTTCCCATTTTGAAGCAAGCCCGTGAAAGAGGTATCCCGATCTTCTCCGAGATAGAGTTTGCCTCCTGGATCTGCCGAGGGGAAATAATAGCCGTGACCGGCTCCAATGGCAAGACTACGACCACCACGCTGCTCGGTCAGATCTTTACGGAGGCTGGACTTGATAACCAGGTGTGCGGCAATGTCGGCCTGCCGTTTTCCGAAGTTATTCGGAAAATTCCGACCGGGGGTATTGCTGTCGTCGAAGTATCGACTTTCCAGTTGGAGACAATCGCCGACTTCCGCCCGCACGTGGCTCTGATTCTGAACCTGACACCGGACCATCTGGATCGGCACGGCTCGTTTGAGGCATACAAGAAACTCAAGTATCGCGTTAGTGAAAACCAAACGGGTGAAGATTATCTCATCCTCAACGCCGATGACAGCACGATAATGGGTGACGCC